>LAQA01000009.1:0-2768 GCA_000981625.1 Flavobacteriaceae bacterium ASP10-09a | reverse complement strand
TACTATCAAAAACAGATTACTCTATGAGGTATGCCTTTATGATATAATCTACTTTTGGAAATTTGTTTCTTAAAAATTTGTTTCCGAACTTCGTAATGGAATCTTGTTTAAACCCCAATTTGTCTCCATAACCATTATAAAATTTTAGCACGTTTTCTTGTCCAGTAATTACTTTTGCAACAACAGGAAACCCTGTAACACCAGAATAAGATAGATTATCTAATCTGCTATTATTTTTTAAGTTGATGAAAATCTGGTTTGATCGTGATTTTACGCCTCCTCTCGCAAAAGAAATTGTCATAGCATTATTTTTCGCTAATACAGGTTCATCGTCAATTCCTTTACCCCAACTTCTGTGAATTAAACTATCATTATGAATACCGAATTGAGCAACAAATTTTGGAACTACTCTAAAAATAGCAACATCCTCATAATACCCATTCTTGATCATTTGATACAACCTATCCACTCCTTTTGGAGACCAAAGCCTTCTTGCAACAATATCAAAATCACCTTTTGTCGTTTCGAACCTTGCTTTAAAAGTATTAGGCGCTTTTTCTTTTAACCACTTCTCTTTAAATTTACTTGTCGCACAAGAGCTTAGCAAAAGGATACATAATAATAGAAATATTCTTTTCATCTTTAATTTCAATTGATTTTAAACAAATGTAAAAAAATTATTCGTTAAAGTTTAACTCTACACTCGTAGAACAAAATTAATAAAGCAATGCAATTATCTAAAACCGAAGAACAATTAATGCAGTATTTATGGAAACGTAAAAAAGCATTTTTAAAAGAGCTGTTAGAAGATTTTTCTGAGCCAAAAACTGCAACTACAACAGTTGCTACTTTACTAAAAAGAATCACAGACAAAGGTTTTATTGCGTATCAATTATTTGGAAAAATCTAGAGAATATTATCCAATAATAAAGAAAACAGATTGCTTCTCTAATCATGTAAATGGTTTGATTAAAAACTTCTTTAACGGTTCTGCGAGTCAGTTTACCTCTTTCTTTACCAAAGAAACCAATCTTTCTACCCAAGAATTGGAAGAACTAAAAAAGGTGATTGATTCTCAAATTAAAAAACAACAAAAATGATTATTTACATACTGAAATCGGCAAGCTGTTTAGCGTTGTTATTGGCATTTTACCATTTGGTTTTAGAGAAAGAAAAGATGCATGTTTTTAATCGTTATTATTTACTAGGAAGCGTTTTGTTTTCTTTTTTAGCGCCTTTGTATATTATTTATATAGATGCTACTCCTGTTGTTTTAGAAACGATTCAAACTACCTAAAATTAATCTAACGACACTACACCTATAGAAATTATTAAAGAGAAGACAATTAATTACACTCAAATATTTCTAAGTGTATATATGCTTATCTCTTTTATTTTGTTGATTCGATTTGGAAAAAATTTATTAAATATCCTTCAAAAAATATGAGGTAATATACTGTCATCAAACACTTCCAATAAAAAAGGAAAAGGTTGATAAAAAATTAAGTGAATTTAAAATTCAATTAGAGAAAAAAGGCAATAAAATCAATCTTAAATGTTTAAAAGGTTGTGAATGGAAAACTTTAAACTTTACCTCAAATAAAAATTTACCTCAGGTAGTTAATAAATATGGATTAAATGCATCCATTGCTCAAAACTCAGATGATTCTTTTTATTTTGTTTTAATTCAAGATAAAGGAGTCTTTGAATTAAAAAGTTTTAAAAACACTAAATGGAAAGGTTTAAGTGGTTCATCAAAAGAAAACATGAACCTATTAATTAATGAAATAAGAGTAGAATATATCATTAATTAAAAAAAAATAACTTTTGTTAAAGGCCTGATAATGTGAGGCTTTTTTTGCAACATTTTCACATAATATATTTTCTAATAGTATAATAAATACTAAGCTTAAAAAATTCTTTCTTACGTGAGCTGGAGTTGACAAAAAAACATGATTTATAATTACAACATATTTATAAATAAAAAAAAGCGTCCCATTTAAGGGAAGCTTTCCATTGGTTAACAAAACCACGGCATTTTTACTAAAATGCCAAAACAACACAACTAAAATGCTGCTTTCAACAAAAAACAGCCAGCAAATATACGACGTTTTTACTTATTCGCAATTATACTTACTGTTTTTTATTTTATTCTCAATTGTCTATTAATTCATTTGATTGTATCTTTGTAAACTTTAATAAACATCAGAAAATTTAGACATCAAATGCAATTATCAGAACAAGAAGTTGTACGTAGAGAAAAGCTAGTAAAATTACGTGCTTTAGGCATCAATCCTTATCCTGCAGATTTATTTCCAGTGAATTCAAATTCGAAAGAAATAAAAGAAGCCTATACTGAGAGTAAACAGGTAATTATTGCTGGTAGATTAATGGCTATTAATATACAAGGGAAAGCTTCTTTTGCACAATTACAAGATGGAGAAGGTAGAATACAATTGTATTTTAATAGAGATGAAATTTGTGCTGGCGAAGATAAAACGCTGTACAATGATGTTTTTAAAAAATTACTAGATTTAGGTGATTTTGTAGGTATTACAGGTACACTTTTCACAACACAAGTTGGTGAAAAAACAGTGATGGTAAAAGAGTTTAAACTGCTTTCTAAAGCTTTAAAACCTTTGCCAATGCCAAAAGTGAAAGATGGCGTTACTTATGACGCCTTTACAGATCCAGAAATGCGTTATAGACAGCGTTATGCCGATTTAGTGGTAAACCCACACGTAAAAGAAGTATTTATAAAAAGAACA
>LAQA01000053.1:37172-37784 GCA_000981625.1 Flavobacteriaceae bacterium ASP10-09a | reverse complement strand
TTTCATTACCCAAGATTTTTTAACTAGCATGTATGCTAGTCCTAAAATAGCCATTGCAATTGGCATCCAAATCATCATTGATTCCATATATATTTTTATTTTGTTTGTGTTAAAAGTGCGTAAATGTAATAAAATCAAATAGAAATAAAAAACCTCTTAAAAAGTTAATTTTAAGAGGTTGTTGAAATATAGGTGCGTGTTTTGTTAAATCTTGAATTTATCAGTCTTTTTGTAGTCACTTTTTTTATATCTTTCGACACATGCGTGGAAAATTTGAGTAGCTTCTGCAGCATCTCCCCAACCACCAACATCTACTTTTTTCTTTTCTAAATCTTTATATACTTTAAAAAAATGTTCTATTTCTTTTAGTCTATGTGGATTTAAATCTGAAATATCACTTTTATTATTCCAAATTGGATCTGAAATAGGAACACAAATAATTTTCTCATCTGGTCCTTTTTCGTCTGTCATGTGAAAAACGCCAATTGGTTTTACTTCAATTACACACATAGGAAAAGTTGGTTCATGTCCTAAAACTAAAACATCTAAAGGATCATCGTCTAACGCTAAAGTCTCTGGTACAAAACCATAATCTGCCGGATACATCATAGA
>LAQA01000053.1:26733-37061 GCA_000981625.1 Flavobacteriaceae bacterium ASP10-09a | reverse complement strand
TAACGTGGTGCAAAAATAGTGAATTCATTAAGTTTTTCAGTAAATTTTGTACTGAAATTACGCAATGATTTTCGAATGAGTTAGGTGTATAGAAGTCATTAAAAAATCCTTTTTTCATCAATTGAAAAAAGGATTTTAAAAAATATTTAGAATAGTGTTTTATAAGTACATTACTTCTTTAACAGCTTTTATAACATCGTTTGCATTCGGAATCCATTTTTCAAATAATACTGGAGAATAAGGAGCAGGTGTGTCTGCTGTTGTAATTCTTTTAATTGGTGCATCTAAAAAGTCAAATGCTTCTTCTTGTATTCTATACGTAATTTCGGAAGCAACACTTGCAAATGGCCAAGCTTCTTCTAAAATGATCAATCTATTTGTTTTCTTTACTGAAGTTAAAATAGCTGCATGATCCATTGGACGTACAGTTCTTAAATCGATAATTTCAACAGAAATATTTTCTTTAGCTAATTCATCTGCAGCTTTGTAAGCTTCTTTGATGATTTTTCCAAAAGAAACAATCGTTACATCTGTACCTTCTCTTTTAATATCTGCAACTCCAATAGGAATAATGTATTCACCTTCTGGAATTTCCATCTTATCACCATACATCTGTTCAGATTCCATAAAAATTACGGGATCATCATCTCTAATTGCTGCTTTTAATAATCCTTTGGCATCATAAGGGTTTGATGGTACAATAACCTTTAAACCAGGCGTATTTGCAAACCAGTTTTCAAATGCTTGAGAGTGTGTTGCTCCTAATTGACCAGCAGAAGCGGTTGGTCCTCTAAAAACAATTGGACAATTGAACTGCCCACCAGACATTTGTCTAATTTTAGCAGCATTGTTTATAATTTGATCAATTCCAACCAAAGAAAAGTTAAACGTCATGTATTCCACGATAGGTCTATTGCCATTCATAGCAGAACCGATTGCAATACCCGCGAAACCAAGTTCGGCTATAGGAGTATCAATAACTCTCTTTGCGCCAAACTCATCTAACATTCCTTTACTGGCTTTGTAAGCTCCATTATATTCCGCAACTTCTTCACCCATTAAATAAATGCTTTCATCTCTGCGCATTTCTTCGCTCATTGCTTCGCAAATTGCTTCTCTAAATTGGACTGTTTTCATGTATTTTTTAATCTAGTTGTTTATTCTACTTGCAAAAGTAAGAAAATAATTGTCATTTTTTTTATTCAACTTTATAAACTCATTGAAAAAAGTAATAATAATTACTCAATCGTTTTCGAAAATTGTTAAATAATAAAAAAATACTATGCGCGCATAGTATTTTTTTAAAAAAAAGACGTAATTTCGTACCAGAATAAATGATTAAAAATAGAATTTATGAAAATATTGGTATGTATTAGTCATGTTCCTGATACCACTTCTAAAATTAATTTTACAGAAAACGATACGAAATTTGATATAAATGGAGTACAGTTTGTAATTAATCCTTACGATGAATTTAGCCTTACTAGAGCTATGTGGTTTAAAGAAAAACAAGGAGCAAGTGTAACAGTGGTAAACGTAGGAAATGCTTCTACAGAACCAACTTTACGAAAAGCACTGGCAATTGGGGCCGATGATGCAGTTCGTGTTAATATGGAGGCTGTTGACGGTTTATCTGTTGCCAAACAATTAGCAGAAGTTGTTAAAAGTGGAGGATATGATTTAGTTTTAGCGGGTAGAGAATCTATCGACTATAATGGAGGAATGGTTCCAGGGATGTTAGCTTCTTTGTTAGATTACAATTTTGTGAACGGATGTGTAGCTATGGAAGTTGATGGAACTTCAGTTTCTTTATCTAGAGAGATTGATGGTGGAAATGAAGTTTTAAGTACTTCTTTACCATTGGTAGTTGCTGGTCAAAAAGGAATTGTAGAGGAAAAAGATTTACGTATACCAAATATGCGTGGAATAATGATGGCTCGTAAAAAACCTTTAAATGTTATTGAGCCTGTTGCTATAGAAAATGCAACTTCAATAGAATCATTTGAAAAGCCAGCACCAAAAGGAGCTGTTAAATTAGTAGATGCAGATAATATCGATGAGTTAATTAACTTATTGCATAATGAAGCTAAAGTAATATAAATAAAACCTTGTCATTGCGAACAAAGTGAAGCAATCTGTTTAAAAGGTTATTTCGTCAGTTTTCATCATAATGACTTCTAATATAAAAAATATGTCAGTTTTAGTTTTTGCAGATTCAGCAGAAGGAAAATTCAAAAAGAGTGCTTTTGAAGTAGTTTCTTACGGGAAAAAGGTTGCTGAGCAATTAGGAAGTAATTTAATTGCTTTAACAATAAATGCTAACAATACCGAAGAATTATATGCTTACGGAGCAGAAAAAGTAGTTTCAGTTTCTAACGATTCTTTAGTAACATTTAATGCCAAAGCATATGCATCGGTCATAAAACAAGTTGCAGATGCCCAAGGTTCATCAATCGTGATTTTTGATTCTAGTATTGATGGGTTATTTGTTGCGCCAATGATAGCGGTTGCATTGGACGCAGGTTATGCATCTAATGTAGTTGCATTGCCAAGTTCAATAAATCCTTTTTCATTAAAAAGAAAAGCATTTTCAAGTAAAGCATTTTCAAACACTATAATTTCTACGGATAAAAAAGTAATTGGGGTTTCTAAAAATTCTTATGGAATTCATGAGAATCCAGTATCTGGAGTAACAGAAAGTTTTGATGCTGCTCTATCTGACGCAGATTTAGGAGTAACATCAGTAAAAGTAGAAAGAATTACAGGTCAGGTAACGATTGCAGATGCAGATACAGTTGTTTCTGCAGGAAGAGGGTTAAAAGGACCAGAGAATTGGGGAATGATAGAGGAGTTAGCTACTGTTTTAGGAGCTGCAACTGCTTGTTCTAAACCAGTTTCAGATTTAGGTTGGCGTCCACATGGAGAACATGTTGGTCAAACAGGAAAACCAGTTGCAGCTAATTTATATATTGCAATCGGAATTTCTGGAGCAATTCAACATTTAGCAGGAATTAATGCATCGAAAGTAAAAGTAGTCATTAACACAGATCCAGAAGCGCCTTTCTTTAAAGCTGCAGATTATGGTATTGTAGGTGATGCTTTTGATGTAGTTCCTAAATTAATTGAGAAGTTAAAAGCTTTTAAGGAAGCTTAAATCAAATATTCAAAACACTGTTTTTTAAATGAAAACCTATTAGCTTAAAAGCTAGTAGGTTTTTTCTTTTCATAAAAACTGACAAAATAAAAGTTTTAAAGCTATTATTTTCATTAAATTGTGCCCAGAAAAAAAGTGTAATCTAAGACGCTTTTTTGCATTTTGTAGAATAATATATGAGTTTAATACCACTAACCATTAAAGGAATTTCTTACAGTCAAACTCAAAGTGGTGCATATGCATTAGTTTTGAATGAAATGGACGGAACAAGAACTTTACCTATTATAATAGGAGCTTTTGAAGCACAATCTATTGCCATAGCTTTAGAGAAAGAGATTAGGCCTCCAAGACCACTTACACACGATTTATTTAAAACATTCTCTGATCGGTTTGAAATTAATATAAAAGAAGTGATTATTCATAAATTAGTGGATGGGGTTTTCTTCTCTAGCTTAATTTGTGAAAAAGAAGGTAAAGAAGAGGTTATAGATACTAGAACTTCTGACGCCATTGCTATTGCAGTTCGTTTTAATGCGCCGATTTATACCTATGAAAACATATTAGATAAAGCAGGTATTTATCTAAAAGTTGAAGAAGAAATGGCTCTTGAAAATAAACAAGAATCTTCAGAAATATCTTTTGAATTAGAGGAACTTCCTAAAAAAGATGAGAATGATTTTTCTAGTTTGTCTTTAAAAGAATTACACAATCAATTAAACAATGCAGTTGCTAGTGAGGATTATGAAATTGCTGCAAAAATAAGAGACGAAATTAGCAAGCGTTCTTAAATAATGTACAATCAAATTATGAAAAAAATATTTGTTTCCGTTTTTTGCTTATTATCGATTTCAATTTTTTCTCAAAATACTGAGACAGCTTCAGCTATCGCTGAAATAATTCCAAGCCAAGGATTTTCTCTAAGTAGTTTATGGAGAGGTGTTTTAGGGATGGTTGCTTTAATTGTAATCGCCTTTTTATTTAGTGCTAATAAAAAAGCGATTGATTGGAAAAAAGTAGCTATTGGTTTATTTCTTCAACTAATAATTGCAGTTGGAGTTTTAAAAGTTGAATTCATTCAATCTGTTTTTGAACTTGTTGGAGGGATATTTATAGAAATATTAGGATATACAAAAGCAGGTAGTGAATTTTTATTTGCAGGTATTGTTGGGGATATGAATAAATTTGGGTACATATTTGCCTTTCAAGTTTTACCAACTATTATTTTCTTTTCAGCATTAACTTCATTATTATTTTATTTAGGTATTATTCAAAAGGTGGTTAAAATTCTAGCAATTGGTTTGTCTAAGTTTTTAGGTATTTCTGGTATGGAAAGCCTTTCTGTTGCGGGTAATATCTTTTTAGGACAAACAGAGGCCCCCCTTTTAATAAAAGCTTATTTAGAAAAAATGAATAAGTCAGAAATGTTATTGGTAATGATCGGTGGTATGGCCACAGTTGCTGGTGCAGTTTTGGCAGCTTATATTGGTTTTTTAGGAGGTGGAGACAAGGCTCTAGAATTAGTTTTTGCGAAACACCTTTTGGCAGCTTCAGTTATGGCTGCTCCTGGAGCTATTGTAATTTCAAAAATATTATACCCTCAAACTGAAGAGGTAAATTCAGATGTTACAGTTTCTCAGGAAAAAATAGGATCTAATATTTTAGATGCTATCGCAAATGGAACAACAGAAGGTCTTCGCTTAGCTGTTAACGTTGGAGCGATGCTTTTAGTTTTTGTCGCTATTATTGCGATGCTAAATGGTATTTTAGGTTGGGTTGGAGATGTCACAACTTTAAATGGTATTATTGCAGAAAACTCAGGATATACAACATTATCGTTAGAGTTTATTTTAGGATCTATTTTTGCGCCATTAATGTGGTTAATAGGTGTGCCTACTCAAGATATTTCCATGATGGGTCAATTATTAGGAATTAAATTAGCCGCAAGTGAATTTGTAGGTTATATACAATTAGCAGAATTAAAAAATGCAGCTAATGCGACACATCTAACGTTTAATAAATCAATTATTATGGCGACCTATATGTTGTGTGGTTTTGCAAACTTTGCTTCTATTGGAATACAAATAGGAGGAATTGGATCTTTAGCTCCAGGTCAGCGTAAAGTTTTATCTGAATTTGGAATGAAAGCTTTAATAGGAGGAACAATTGCTTCTTTAATGTCTGCAACAATTGCCGGAATGATTATCGGATAGTGGCGAATCACCAATTATAATTATATATTTAAATCGTTAATAACTTTAAAATATTATTTAAAAAGCTTTGACAAAAATGGTTGAAGCTTTTTTTATTTTTACATCACCTTACTTAAGGTTTTAAAAGAATAAACAACTACACATTAGAATGAAACAATATCACGACTTAGTAAAGCACGTTTTAGAAAACGGAAATGAAAAAGGAGATAGAACAGGAACAGGAACAAAAAGTGTTTTTGGATATCAAATGCGTTTTGATTTAAGTGATGGTTTTCCTATGGTAACAACCAAGAAATTACACTTAAAATCGATTGTTTACGAATTACTTTGGTTTATAAAAGGTGATACAAATATTAATTATTTACAAGAAAACGGAGTGAAAATCTGGAATTCTTGGGCAGACGAAAATGGAGATTTAGGTCCAGTTTATGGGCATCAATGGCGAAATTGGAATAGTGATGAAGTCGATCAATTAAAAGAAGTGATTGATACTTTAAAGAAAAACCCAAATTCTAGACGAATGTTAGTTTCAGCTTGGAATCCGTCAGTATTACCAGATACAGGTATTTCTTTTTCAGAAAATGTAGCTAATGGAAAAGCTGCATTACCTCCTTGTCATGCGTTTTTTCAATTTTATGTTTCCGATGGAAAACTATCTTGTCAGTTATATCAAAGAAGTGCAGATATATTTTTAGGTGTTCCTTTTAATATAGCTTCTTATGCATTATTTACAATGATGATAGCCCAGGTTTGTGGGTATGAAGTAGGAGAGTTCATCCATACTTTTGGTGATGCACATATTTATAACAACCATATTGAACAGTTAGAATTACAATCGTCTAGAGAGTTAAGACCACTTCCAAAAATTAAAATAAATCCAGCTATAAAAAATATAGAAGATTTTACATTTGAAGATTTTGAATTGTTAGATTACAATCCACATCCTCATATAAAAGGTAAAGTTGCCGTATAAATAAAAAAGAGATTTTAAATTTAATCTTTGAAAGTTTTTTTTAATCTAGTATAGATTTAATATATTTTTATCAGCTCAGTCAAAATTATTTTAAAAAGAACTATTTTAAAATAAAGCATACTTTTTTTCAGATGATTATCATTGATTTTTGTATTGCTAACATATTCTATCTACAAAAATTTAGTTCAAAATGGCCAAAAAATACTAAACCTCAAAACATTTTCATTAATTTAGCATAAAACTAAAGAGTACAAATGATTACAATTATAGCTGCAATTTCAACAAATAATGCATTAGGAAAAGACAATGATTTAATATGGTATTTGCCAGCAGATTTAAAGCGTTTTAAAAAAACCACTACCGGTCATCACATATTAATGGGTAGAAATACTTTTGAGTCTATAGGTAAACCTTTACCTAATAGAACGACCATTATTATTACTAGAAATGAAGATTATTTTAAAGATGGGTGCTTAATTGCTGGTAGTTTAGAAGAAGCAATAGAGTTCGCAAAAGAAGACGAGCAAATCTTTATAATTGGTGGTGCTCAAATTTATAAATACGCTATAGAAAATAATATTGCAGATACTTTAGATATTACTTTAGTGCACCAAGAGTTTGAAGCAGATGTTTTTTTTCCTGAAATAGATCTAAAAATTTGGGAAGAAGTTGCTAGAGAAGATTTTAAGGCTGATGAAAAAAATAAATTTGATTACAGTTTTTTAAGATTTCAAAAGAAAACTAATTAGTTCTATTTGATCTAAAACCACCACCTAAATTCATTTTATATTTTTGCTGGGCAAATAAGAAGTAATTAAATAATTTATAATTAACGTCATACCCATAATCTATAGTTGATTGATAATCAACTGTGTTTTCGTAAATATTAATGTTATATTGACTAAGATTCCTGGCTCTATTATTCCATTCTAAAACCCATGCCCTATTTCGGGCTTCTAAATAATTTTGAGAATAATATCCTTGAGGCTTTGCATTAGAATTTAAAAAACTAGTAAAGCCAATATCAATAATTATAATTTCATACTCTAAGCTATCATTAGCAATAACAACAGGGGCTTCCTCTTTTATAGCTTTATTATTTAAAGGCGATGAACCACAAGCCCAAAAAAATATTCCAACCGTAAATAGCGTTAGTATTTGTTTTAAATGTTTCATAATCAGAAGTTTTATGAAGAGTAAAGTTCTGAAAATTATTCTTAAAATCATTGGTTTTTAATTCTTTTAACATTAATTTTAAAACTTAAAATTTTAAAAAATGAAGTTTAAAATACTAGTAACCCTTATTCTTTGTGTTTCTTTTTCATGTTCAAAAGAAGTAGTGGTAAAGAATCAATATTCAATTTTAGAAGAAAAGGATAGAGCAACTCTAAAGGACGAACTTTTAGAAGATCGATTTATAAACTTACTTCCGGAATTAATGGACAAATCAGACATTGATATGTGGTTGTTAATTTCTAGAGAATATAATGAAGACCCGGTTTTAAAGACGATGTTGCCTGCAACTTGGTTAAATGCTAGAAGAAGAACGATTCTTGTTTTTTACAGAAATAAAGAAAAGAATACTTTAGAAAGATTGGCGGTTGCTAGATATAATATCGGTGAAAGCATAAAATCTGCTTGGGATAAAGAAAAAGAACCAAATCAATGGAACGCTTTATCAAAAATTATCAAAGAAAGAAATCCAAAAAAAATAGGAATTAATTTCTCAAAACACTTTCCATTAGCAGATGGCTTGGTGAAAACAGATTATGATGAATTAAAAGAAAATTTACCAGGAGAATTAAGTTCTAAATTAGTTTCTGCAGAAAAATTAGCGATAGCTTGGATAGAAACTAGAACTGAAAAAGAGCTCGCTTTATTTAGAAATTTAGTAAAAATAACCCATGATATCATTGACGAAACTTTTTCTGAACAAGTAATTATTCCTGGAGAAACAACGACAGAAGATCTAGTTTGGTTTATGCGTCAGAAAGTGACAGACTTGGGCTTAGAAACGTGGTTTCATCCAACAATAGATGTGCAGAGAAATAGCGAGGTTTTAAAATCTCATATTGAATCTTTCTCAAAAGGAAAGGATGAGAAAATTATTCAAAAAGGAGATTTGTTACATTGCGATTTTGGGATTACGTACATTGGTTTAAATACAGATTGTCAGCAACATGCATATGTTTTAAAGGAGGATGAAAATGAAGTTCCAAAATTTTTAAAAGAAGCTTTTCAAAAAGGAAATAGAGTTCAAGATATTTTAACAAGCAATATGAAATCTGGTAAAACTGGAAATTTAATTTTGTCAGCATCTTTATCTCAAGCAAAAAAAGAAGGTTTAATGCCATCAATCTATACGCATCCTTTAGGAAAGTATGGGCACAGTGCAGGTACAACAATTGGCATGTGGGATTCTCAAGATGGTGTGCCTTTTAAAGGAGATCATCCGCTGCAAAAAAATACGGCATATGCAATTGAGTTAAACACAACAGTTACTATAAAGGAGTGGCAAAAAGATATTAGAATTATGTTAGAAGAAGCCGGTTTTTTTGGTGATGATGTTTTTGAATATGTTAATGAAAGACAAACAGCTATTAAACAGATAAAAACAGAATAGATGAAACACAGATGTTTTTGGGTAACAGATAGTAAATTGTATATAGATTACCATGATAATGAATGGGGACAGCCTGTTTTTGATGATGAAACGCTGTTTGAGTTTTTAATATTAGAAACTTTTCAAGCGGGTTTAAGTTGGATAACGATCTTAAATAAAAGAGACAATTTTAGAAAAGCATTTGATCAATTCGATTACAAAAAAATATCAAAATATTCAGAAAGTAAGTATCAATCTTTATTACAAGATGCAGGCATTGTTAGAAATAAATTAAAAATAAGAAGTGCTATTTCGAACGCACAATTATTTATGGAAGTTCAAAAGGAGTTTGGGTCGTTTTCTAAATTCATTTGGTCTTATATGAATGATAAACCGATTATAAATCAATTTGAGAAAAGAGCAGATGTGCCAGCCACAACAACATTGTCAGACAAGATTTCTAAAGATTTAAAAAAACGTGGTTTTAAGTTTGTTGGCTCTACTGTGATTTATGCCTACATGCAAGCTACTGGTATGGTAAATGATCACACAGTAGATTGTTTTAAATATCTAAATTAATACAACTATGCTCTATTTTTGTTAACAATTGCAAGAAATCTCTCGAATTTTTAAATGTAAAAGTTAATCAAAATCTGAATTTTTAAATATTTGGAAATTTATTTCAAATAAAAACATGTATGATATCACATTTTAGAGGATTTAAGAAAAGAGAAAAATCAAATAAAAAAAAATTAAAGAGAAATGGGTCAGAAAAAGAAAAATAGAGAAAAGAGTAACAACTATTATTATTGGAACCGTATTGGCTTTTTTATTGAGGTTTTATTTTTGATAAATAATTACGAAAATTAAGGGATAAACAATACTATCGTTTCAATATTCTGAAAAACACTACGAATCCTTAAATTTGGATAAACCTTTTTATATGTCTAGGTTTATCTATCTTCAAAATCAAGCCAACGTCAATCGTGAAATAATCTATGATATAACTCGTGGTATATTCTTATTCAAAGATATAAATTAACTTAGTTTAGGCTTAAAAACATCTTTAAACGGCTTACATAAAATTTGTATATTTAGCTCCAATTATAAATTTGAATAATATGAAAATAAAACAGATAATTTATGCTTTTTCATTCGCTATGTTATTAGCTTCTTGTAAAACAGATGAGAATAAACAGACTGCAGAAGTAGCACCTGAATTTAATCATTTTGTAGAGCAATTTGCAGATATTAAAGTATTGCGTTATAAAATACCAGGCTTCGAAGAACTTAGTTTAAGAGAGAAAAAACTTGTTTATTACTTAACGCAAGCAGGTTTAGCAGGTAGAGATATTATGTGGGACCAAAACTATCGTCATAATTTAAGTG
>LAQA01000053.1:20586-26608 GCA_000981625.1 Flavobacteriaceae bacterium ASP10-09a | reverse complement strand
AAAAAATTCTAATACTCAATTATCTACAGAAGTTATAGATGTACTATTTAATGATGCAGACAATAAAAAAGTAAATAAGAAATCTGGAAATGACAATATTTTGTCATCGGCAATAAACTTTTATGCACCAGACATTACAGATAAAGATGTCGTAGAATTCTATAAAACTGCTTATAAAGGACCAAAAGGAATGCCTGTTGAAGCTGGTTTAAACTCTAAATTAGTTAGAGAGAATGGGAAAATAGTAGAAAAAGTCTGGAAATCTGGAGGAATGTATGGAGCAGCAATTGATAACATTATTGGTTGGTTAGAAAAAGCAAAAGGAGTCGCAGAAAATGATAAACAAGCAAATGCTTTAGGTTTGTTAGTCGAATATTATAAAACAGGTAGTCTAGATACTTGGGATACCTATTGTATTGCTTGGGCAACATCTGTTGAAGGAAATATAGATTGGATTAACGGTTTTATAGAAGTTTACAATGACCCTAAAGGGTACAGAGGTTCTTATGAAACAGTTGTTCAAATTAAAGATTTTGACATGTCTCGAAAAATGAAAGTTTTAACAGACAATGCACAATGGTTTGAGGATAATGCGCCGTTAAATCCAATGCACAAAAAAGATAGTGTTGTCGGTGTTTCTTACAAAACTGTAAATGTTGCAGGGGAAGCTGGCGATGCATCTCCAAGTACACCAATTGGAGTGAATTTACCAAATAATAATTGGATTCGTCAGCAGCATGGTTCTAAATCAGTTTCTCTTGGAAATATTATTGGAGCATATAATAATGCTGGAGGTTCAGGTCGTTTAAACGAATTTGCGCATGATGAAGAGGAAATTAGGTTAGAGGAAAAATACGGTCAAATTTCTGATAAATTACATACCGCTTTGCATGAAGTTGTTGGGCATGCTTCAGGTCAGATAAACAAGGGTATTGGGCAACCTAAAGAAACACTTCAAAATTATGCTTCTACAATGGAAGAAGGTCGTGCAGATTTAGTTGGATTGTATTATTTAATGGATCCAAAATTACAAGAATTAGGCTTAACTGATAATTTTAAAGAATTAGGGATGGCTGCTTATGATGGATACATCAGAAATGGACTAATGGCACAATTGATACGAATTAATTTAGGGGATGATATTGAAGAAGATCACATGGTGAATCGTCAATGGGTTTCTGCTTGGGCTTTTGAGCAAGGTGAAAAAGGAAATGTAATAGAAAAAATAGTAAAAGAAAACGGAAACACCTATTTTAATATTACGGATTATGAAAAGTTAAGAGAAATTTTTGGAAGATTATTACGTGAAACGCAACGTATAAAATCTGAAGGAGATTTTGAAGCTGCTAAAAGTTTGGTAGAAGGCTATGGCGTAAAAGTAGATCAACAAATTCATAAAGAAGTTCTTAAGAGAAATGAGCAATTTACTGCTGCAGCTTATAGTGGTTTTGTAAATCCTGTTTTAGCACCAAAATTAGATGAAAATGAAACTATTATAGATATTATTGTGAATCAACCGAAGAGTTTTGAAGAGCAAATGATCTTCTACTCTAAAAATTATAATTTTTTAGGAACGGAAAACTAAAATTATAAAAACACTCAATTTAAAGAACCGATTCTGAAAAGAGTCGGTTTTTATGTTTTTATAAAATAGCAATAAAAGCAAGGTATCCATGTTTTGGTTATGACACGAAATAGAATCTATAGCGTATAATCTATGATAACCGAAGTGGTAATTAAGAACTTAGTTACCAAATACAATTCTAATAAACAAAAAAACAGCAATAATCAAACCACCATAAATAGCCACTTTTTTACCAGCACTTTTATAGTAACGTTCATGATTTTTAATATCTTCTTTATAGCCCCAAACGATAGCAGCTCCAAAACCAAGCACAAATAAAATGATAAAAATAATTCTGCCAGTAGAAAAAAATGCACTTAAAAACATAGTTTTAATTCTTTATAAGTTCTGAAATATTAGATTTTATGAAGTTTCAGTTATTCACAAAGTTTCTATATATTGTCCATTGCAAAATTACAAATTAAATGAAGAACGCCATCGTTTTTGGAGCAACATCTGGTATTGGAAGATCATTAGCCAAGATTTTATTAAAAGAAGGTTATAGAGTCGCAATAACAGGTCGAAGATTAGAGAAGTTAGTTGAACTAAAAAATGAATATCCTAATCAAGTTTTAGTAAAACAAAATGACATTCAAGATGTCAAAGAGGTTGAAAAGGTTTTCAATGAAATTGTATCCGAATTCGAAACAATCGATTTAGTTGTTCAATCTTCTGGAGTTGTTCATGTAAACCCTAAATTTGAGTGGGACAAAGAAGAACAAAGTATAAATACCAATGTTTTAGGGGTAACCAGGCTTTATACTTTAGCCTATAATTTATTTAGAAAACAACAATTTGGACATTTAGTTGGTATTTCATCAATAGCTTCTATTCGAGGAAGTCGTTCTGCACCCGTTTATTTTGCGTCTAAAGCTTATCAAAAAGCATATTTAGAGAGTTTATATATCAAAACAAAATCAATCAAATCGAAGAACGTTTTTATAACAGAAATTAGACCTGGATTTGTAGCGACAGATATGGCTATTACTTTAGGTGACGGAGTCTTTTGGTTAGTTCCTTTAGAAAAAGCAGTATCACAAATTTACACAGCTATTAAAAAGAAAAAGAGAGTAGCCTATGTTTCTAAACGTTGGCAATTAATAGCTTGGGTTTTAAAATTATCCCCAGCTTGGTTCTTGAGAAAAGTAATGTAAAATTAAATAGCAGTTCGATCGATTTCGGCTTTAATAGAAATTGTATTTTAAACATATAAAATTAAAATTAAAACTAAAAATGAAAAATAAGGTAGCAGCAGTAACTAAATTCCACACCGCTTTTAAATTAAACATGAATAGTAAACCAATCGCCCATATTGGAGAAAATAGAAATTTATTGCGTTTTAATTTAATGAAAGAAGAAAATGAAGAATATTTAGAAGCTGCGAATAATAATGATTTAGTAGAGGTTGCTGATGCTTTAGGTGACATGCTTTATATTTTATGCGGAACGATTATAGAACACGGTATGCAAGATAAAATTGAAGCTGTTTTTAATGAAATACAAAGAAGTAATATGAGTAAATTAGGTGAAGATGGCAAACCAATTTACAGAGAAGATGGTAAGGTTTTAAAAGGACCAAATTACTTTAAACCAAATATTTCTGAGATTCTAGAAAAGTAACAAGTGGTCTTTAATTGCAGTTTCTAACAAGTTGTTAAAACAAGCTTTTACAATTGTCAAATCAGAAAATTTTTAAGATGTAAGTTTTCTTTCTGTATTGAAAATGAAATACTAAAAATTAAAAAGAAAGTTTTAAACTGAAGATGATAATCATTGAAATTGATAAATAAAAGAGTTTTTTTTCAACGAAGTTATTTATCAATTTTTTTACAAATCTTTTGCAAAACAAAGGCAGTCAGGAATATCCTTTAGTTTACCATATTTTTCGATTGAATAGTATCCATTTCTTTGATAAAGTTTATTTGCTTCAGGTTGCTTAGAACCCATAAAGAGTAAGCATTTAGTACATTCTAGTTCTCTAGACCAATCTTCTAACTCAGAGAGAATTTTTTCTCCGATTCTTTGGCCTCTAAGTTCGGGAGATACATACATACGTTTAATTTCCATTGCATTAGAATTATGCATTGAGATAGCTCCACAGCCAATAGATTCTCCTTCTTTTAATGCTAAAACTACATATTTTAAATCGGTAATAGAACTAAATTGAGTTAGAGAATGAGTATCTCCATCTCTTTTTGCAAGATCAGAATTCAATAAATGCACTAGTTTTTTAAATTCTAGATTTTCTGAATTGGTTCGGATTAGTTCAATCATATTTTTAAAATTAGGTACAACTTTAATGTTAATAAGCTCTTTTTAATTTAGAAACAAATATAACTACCCAACTTCCCCTCTTTGTGGTTTTAAGGCATCTCTATAAATTTTCATGTCTTTTTCATCAACAACAATAAATGCAGAAACCAACATTGGGTTTTTCTCTTGAATGTCAATTTCATGAAAATTTAGGTTTTCGATAGTTGCAAACTCCTTTAAGTGAATGGTGTGGTGTTTTGCAGTTTCTTTGGCATCCGGACCTCTAAAATCCCATAATAATTTTATTTTGCTAGGCATCTTTTTGTTTTTTATGATTGATGAAAATGAATAAATTTCCACTTTCAAAAGTGATTTTTATTTTACTTTTAATGGCTTTGTTTCTTGTACCAATTCTTTCTCCAAAAGTTAAATCCTCTTTATTTAGAGCATATTGTAATCCTTCGGTAAAAATACTTGTGACATTCGGAAAAGGAACTAAAGAAATAATTTTACCCTTACAATTTGCAATTTCTGTGCTTTTATGAGCTAAAAAATAACGACTGTGATTATCAAAGAAAGTTAGGTTTAATTTATCTTTCCATTGAATAGCAGTATGCAAATTTCCTAAAAAATGATCTTGTTCTTTTCCACTTGCGCCAAAAACATCAATATTTGTAAAACCCTTATCAAATAGAAGCTGCAGAGCTTTATCAAAATCTGTAAAATCTTGATTAGGAGTATGAATCACTTCAATCGTATCTGGAATATTTTTTATCGAATCAAAATCACCACAAACAAAATTAGGAACAATTTTATTTTCTTCTAAAGAATGATAAGCACCATCGGTTGCACAAATAAGATCATACTTAGATATATCTGGAAGAGTTCTTGGAGTTTCTCCATTTAAAAGTAAAAAGACTTTTTTTTGTTTCATTAACAACAAAAATACAAACAAAAAAGCATCATTTCTAAAAATTAGAAAGATGCTTTTTTAAACTTAATAAAGAAGAAATTTTTTTTTACTTTTTCCTCCAAGTTAAAAGAATGGAAAAAAGTTTTCCTATTAAAAAAATGACCATTCCAAAAGTAGGAGCGAGTAAACCAACTTTAAATCCGCCAGCTAAAATTGAAGAAGAAATATTTCCGCTATTTGCAGAAATTGCTTCTAATGCTCCTAAAAGACCAATAACAAAGCCTAAAACCCCAAGCACAAAAGAAAATAGCGATAAAGAGTTGATGAGTTTGTGGGTTTTTTCTGAATTGTCTTTTAATCCTTTTACAAAAAGAACAACAATAACAATTAATAAGAGCAATAAAGGAACCATAAATAAAGGTCCGCCGTCTAAAATAAAATTCATAATATATGTTTTAAGATTATGTGGCTAAAGTATTTGTTACATAGTATCAAAAATTAATTTAGCGACCAAATACCAATTCTGTTTGGGTTTTAACAAATATTGTATTTTTAAGACATCCCAGATGAAAATTGTCGAAACACTTGTTAATTTCGTATTTCGTCTATTTTTACAGAAATCAATTAAAAAAAATGGTTAATTTGTATTATGAACAAACTTGAGTTAAAAATAGTAAAGAAACTTCCTTTACACCTTGTTTTTTGTTTTGTTGTTTGGTTTTTCTTTTTTAGTTTTTTTAGTGTAGGTTCTAAAAGTGAAAATTTTATTTTTTGGTTTTCAACCATTTTAAGTACAATTGCAATTGCATCTTCTTATGTTTTTGCATATCATTTAATTCCTGATTTTTTAATTGCTAAAAAGCACAAACAGTTTGTCTTATATGCATTTTATGCAATGGTTTTTATTGTTTGTGCCGTTTTAATGACTGTTGTTTTTGGTTTCGTTTTTTTCTATAATTTGGAGTATCAGCAAATGCCTGCTTTAACCAAAAATTCGGGTGTTATTTTGGTGTGTGTGTGTTTGATAATTGTACTTGCAAGCGCATTCAAAATTTTAAAACATAATTACAAATCTTTGGATGAAAAGAAAACATTGGAAAACAAGTTTTTGCAAACGCAATTGCAATTAAAAGAACAAGAATTAAAGTTTTTGAAAATGCAAATTCATCCGCATTTTTTGTTTAATACATTAAATACTTTATACGGATTTGCGTTAAAAAAATCAGAAAAAG
>LAQA01000053.1:0-20536 GCA_000981625.1 Flavobacteriaceae bacterium ASP10-09a | reverse complement strand
ACAAGATGAAATACATCATATTGAAGACTATATTTCTTTAGAGAAATTAAGGTTTCAAGAGGGTTTGAAAATAACTTTTTATAAAAATTTAATTGATGATAAACTAGAAATTGCACCCATGTTATTATTGCCTTTTGTAGAAAATGCTTTTAAACATGGATCACAAATTGATGGAGTTGTAAAAGTAAACATCGGTTTAAAAGTTGACGAAAATGAACTAAACTTCACGATTGAAAACTCAGCAATCAAAAAGGAAGGTTCTAAAAAAGGAATTGGTTTAGAAAATATTATAAAAAGATTAAAAATGTTATATAAAGAAGATCCTTTTTTAGAAATATTACAAGACGAGAAATTGTTTAAAGTCACTTTAAAAATCCCCATAAAAAATGAGGAATAAATTAAAATGTGTTGTTGTCGATGACGAGCCAATGGCAAGAGAAATTATTGAAACGTATATTGCTAAAACTCCCAATTTAGGGCTAATATCGAGTTGTAAAAATGCTGCTGAAGCTATTTTGTTTGTGCAAGAAAACGAAGTAGATTTATTTTTTCTAGATATTAATATGCCAGAAATTTCAGGTTTAAGTTTGGCAAAAATCATCCATAATAAATCACAGGTAATTTTCACAACTGCTTATAGAGAGTATGCAATTGATGGCTTTAATTTAAATATTGTTGATTATCTACTAAAACCAATAGCTTTTGATCGTTTTTTACAAGCGGTTCAGAAAGTTTCTTTGTCAGAAATTACAACAACTAATAGTGATTTTATGTTTGTTAGATCAGATAGGAAAATGGTAAAAATTGATTTTAATTCCATTTTATATGTAGAGAGTTTAAGTGATTATGTAAAGATTTTTACGATTGATAAGATAATTACAATTAGAGAAACGATTAGTAGTTTAGAAGAAAAACTGCCTATAAAAAAGTTTATTCGAATTCATAGATCTTTTATAATTTCATTTAAAAACATTACTTCTTATACCAACGAATTTATAGAAATTAACCACAAAGCATTGCCGATAAGTAGAAGTTATAAAGAATCCGTTTTACAAAAATTAGCAGAAGTGTAGGGTATACTTTATCTTTGTTTCAAAATTTTTAGACTTTGAATACAGATCAGTTTTTAGTAAAATCGGCTTTAAAATTTATTGATACAGCAAGTTTTAGATGGCAGACACCAAGTAATATCGCACTTGTAAAATATTGGGGAAAGAGCAATCCTCAAATCCCTAAAAATGCTTCGATTAGTTTTACTTTAAACAATTGTCATACGATCACCACCATTGATTTTATAAAGAAAGAAAAATCTGATGAAGTAGCTTTTAACTTGTTTTTTGAAGGAAAACAGAAAGACGAATTTAAGCCTAAGATTTCAGAATTTTTTAAGAGAGTGCAAGAATATTGTCCTTATATTTTAGAGTATGAAATGACTATTAATTCAGAAAACTCATTTCCACATTCTAGTGGAATTGCATCTTCTGCAAGTGGTTTAAGTGCAATTGCAATGTGTTTAATGAGTTTAGAAAAGGAATTAAATTTAAGTTTATCAGAAGAGTTTATCAATAAAAAAGCTTCTTTTTTAGCAAGGTTAGGTTCTGGAAGTGCCAGTAGAAGTATAGAAGGACCCATAGTTGTTTGGGGAAGCCATCCTGAAATAGAAGGAAGTTCAGATTTATTTGGAGTACAGTTTCCATATAAAGTACACCCGTTTTTCGAGAATTACCAAGATGTAATTTTATTGGTTGATAAAGGGGAAAAACAAGTTTCTAGTACCATTGGACATAACTTAATGCACGAGCATCCATATGCAAAAAATCGTTTTAAACAAGCAAATGAAAACTTGGGTACAATGTCTAAGATCCTTCAAGAAGGAAATAGTAAAGACTTTATCAACCTAGTAGAAAGTGAAGCTTTAACTTTACATGCAATGATGTTGACAAGTAATCCTTATTTTATTTTGATGAAACCAAATACCTTAGAAATCATCAATAAAATTTGGGAATATCGTCAAGAAAACAATAGTAATATTTGTTTTACTTTAGATGCAGGTGCAAATGTACATGTATTATTTCCTGAAGAGGAAAAAGAAAATATATTACAGTTCATTGATATTCAGCTGTCTAATTACTGTCAAAAAAATCATTATATTTGTGATACTGTCGGTTTTGGAGCAAAACAGCTGTAAAATTTCCAGCAACCAAAATACATCATTATGAAAACGACAACCTTACTTATTGCAATAGTTATTGGGTTTTTAACTACTTCTATGTTCGCTCAAGAAACTATTTGGTTTGATTCTAATTGGAAAGTATCTGTCAAAGAAAAAGCTACCTATTATAGACCAAGCCCAAAACAAATGGACAAAGGTTATTGGATTGTAGATTACTATATTTCTGGGAAAAAACAAATGGAAGGTTTTAGTACTGTATTGGAGCCTGATAAAGAAATGTTTCAAGGAAAGGTAACTTTTTTTCATGAAAATGGAGCCGTTTTTCAGAATGTAAATTATTTTCAAGGTAAACCAGCAGGTAATTTTTCTGAGTTTTATGATACAGGAGAAACACAAAGAGTTGGGAAATATTCGAAAGGTTTACGTGATGGAATTTGGAAAATCTATTATAAAAATGGTAAAATCCAATCACGTGGTAAATATAAGAATGGTGAAAAAGCAGGTATTTGGAAGACCTTTTATAAAAACGTTTATTAATCAGTTAATTAATAATGTAAAAATTGTATTTTTGCAAAGCTATTGATGAAAAAAATATGAAAGGACCACTTTTTTACGCTAAAATTTTGCTGTTTGGAGAATATGGAATTATAAAAGATTCTAAAGGATTAGCAATACCTTATAATGCCTATAGAGGTGGGTTAAAGGTGTCCGAAAGTTTAGAAGGAGCTGCAAAAAAATCAAACGAAAACTTATATAAATTCTACACACACATAGCTAATCTAAAATCAGATTTGATTTCTTTTAATTTAGAAGAATTTAAAACAGATTTAGAAAACGGGATGTACTTTGATTCTTCCATTCCACAAGGATATGGAGTAGGAAGTTCCGGGGCTTTAGTTGCCTCAGTTTACGATAAATATGCTGATGACAAAATTACCGTTTTAGAAAACTTAACCAGAGAAAAGTTATTAAAGTTAAAAAAAGTTTTTTCTTTGATGGAATCTTTCTTTCATGGAAAAAGTTCAGGTTTAGATCCTTTAAATTCTTATTTAAGTTTACCAATATTAATCAACTCTAAAGAGAATATAGAGCCTGCAGGTATCCCTTCTCAAAAAGAAGGAAAAGGTGCTGTTTTCTTACTAGATTCAGAACAAATTGGTGAGACAGAACCTATGGTGAATATCTTTATGAATAAGATGAAGAATGAAGGGTTTAGAAAAATGTTAAATGAAGAATTTGTTACTTACACAGATGCTTGTATTGAAGATTTTTTACATGGTAATGTAACCTCTCTTTTTGGCAATGTAAAAAACTTATCTAAAGTGGTTCTTAAAAACTTTAAGCCAATGATTCCTGATGCTTTTCATAAAGTATGGGAAAAAGGTATTAAAACAAACGACTACTATCTAAAGCTTTGTGGTTCTGGAGGCGGAGGTTATATTTTGGGATTCACTGAAGATTATCAAAAAGCACAAGAAAGCTTAAAAGATTATAAACTAGAGTTAGTTTATAGATTCTAAAACGTACCTAATGAGCTCTTCAAAAACGAAGACTTTTCTAAAAAAGATATTTAGCTTATTATCTGTGATTAGAGGCTACAATATTCTTGTTTTAATAATAGCGCAATACCTAGTATCCATTTTTATTTTTTCGTCTGGAAATTCTATCAGAAATGTTATTTTTGATATTGATCTCTTATATATTGTCTTAGCTTCTGTTTGTGTGGTTGCTGCTGGGTATATTATAAATAACTTTTATGATGTTAAAGTTGATAGAATTAATAGACCTTTAAAAACAGGTATAGATAATTATGTAAAGCAAGAAACCAAATTAACGCTTTATTTTTTCTTAAACTTTTTAGGATTTACTTTTGGGTTGTTTGTTTCTTTGAAATCAGCACTATTCTTTTCAGTTTATATTTTTGGTATTTGGTTCTATTCTCACAAATTAAAAAGACATCCTTTTACAGGCTTAATTTCTGCTACCATACTTACAATTTTACCTTTTTTCGCCGTTTTTGTATATTATAAAAATTTCTCAAAAATCATTTTTGTGCATGCATTTTTCTTGTTTTTAGTAATTATGGTAAGAGAATTAATTAAGGATTTAGAAAATATAAAAGGAGCGTTAGCTAACAATTACAAGACATTTTCTGTAGTTTATGGAGAAGTAAAAACAAAGCAATTGTCCATTTTGCTATTATTGTTTACTTCTTTTCCAGTGACAATTTTGCTAAGATACCCAGCCTTGGGTTATATGAGATATTATTTTTATTTAGCGCTCTTAACCTTAACTTTTGTTGCGATTTATCTTTGGAAATCGACCCAGCAAAAAGAGTATACTTTTCTACATAACATTCTAAAGCTTCTCCTGTTAATAGGCGTTTTTTGTCTAGTTTTTATCGATACTTCCTTACTGTTAGAAAAAGTAATAGATAGATTGAATTAGAGTTCCAATTTAATTACCTTTGCAAAAATTTTTAAAATGGATTCAAATAAGAACTCGTCGGGAAGACGACAAGAAGGTAAAAAAGGTACACCTCAAAAAGATACTAAAAAAAGCACATTTCAAAGAGATGCTAAAAAAAGCACTCCGTTAAGTAGAAAGAGTGTTAAAAAAGACTTTAAAAAAATAAGTCCAGCTCCAAAAGCAGACGAATCTACAGGGGTTCGTTTAAATAAATACATTGCCAATTCGGGTGTTTGCTCTAGAAGAGAAGCAGATACTTATATAGAACACGGAAGTGTAGAGGTAAATGGAAAGCTGATAACAGAAATGGGATACAAAGTACAATCAGATGATATTGTTCGTTTTGATGGTACTTCTATTACTCCAGAACAGAAAAGATATATTCTTTTAAATAAGCCAAAGAATTACATTACTACGATGGATGACGACCGTGGACGTAAAACGGTTATGGAATTGATTTCAAATGCATCAAAAGAAAGAATTTATCCTGTAGGTAGATTAGATAGAAACACAACGGGTCTTTTGTTATTTACAAATGATGGAGATTTAGCTAAAAAGTTAACACACCCTAAACATAACGTACGCAAATTATACCATGCTTCTTTAGATAAAAAATTAGAGTTAAAAGATTTAGAAAAATTAAGAGGAGAGGTTGTTATAGAAGGTAGAAAAGTATTTATTGATGCAGTTTCTTATGTTGATGGACAGCCAAAGTCTGAAATTGGTATAGAAATTCATTCTGGTAGAAATAGAATTGTTCGTAAAATATTTGAACATTTAGGATATAAAGTTAATAAATTAGATAGAGTTATTTTTGCTGAATTAACCAAGAGAAATTTACCAAGAGGTCGATGGAGAGAGCTTACTAATTTGGAGCTTAATAATCTTCAAATGATGAAATAACAATAAAAATCCAGCTTTTAGCTGGATTTTTTTATGAATCAGTTATTTTATATATTAGTAAAGTAAATAATAACTAAAATGTTGGACCAAGAGTTTAGTGCCATCAAAGAATATATAGATTGTCAAGAAAAAAAGAATTTAAAGATTTCTAAAGCAAATGTTGGTTGGCATTTAGATCATTCTTTAAAAGTAATTAATAGCGTTTTTGAAGCCTTAAGAAATTCTAGTTCTGATGATTATAAGAAAAATTTTAACACTCTACGTTTGTTTACATTTACATTAGGGTTTTTTCCTAGAGGTAAAGCAAAATCACCAAAAAGAGTTTTGCCACCAGAAATAATCTTAAAAGAAGATATTGAAACTCAATTAGAAAAAGCAATAATAAATTTAAAAAAAATAGAAATTTTAGATGAAAATCAATCTTTTACACATCCTTTATTTAAGCAATTAAATAAAAAACAGACAATTAAATTTTTAAAATTACATACCAATCATCATTTAAAGATTGTGAAAGATATAGTACAGTAATTATTATAAAATTTAAATACAATACGCTGTGTTAGATATTATTTCTTTCAAAACAAAAGAGCTTTCAAGGACACCAATGTTTTCAATTTTAGATAATTTACTTCTTACAAATTCATGATAATTGTCTAAGCTTTCTAGATTTATTTTTAAGAAAAAATCTACTTTTCCTCCCATATGATAGCATTCTTGTACTTCTTTTAATTCTTTAATTTGTTTCTCGAATTTATCAATAAACCCTTCGTTATGATAGCGCAAAGAAACCATGCAGATTGCGGTTATTGATATGTTTAGCTTTTTTTTATCTATAATAGCGACGTATTTTTGAATAAACTTTTGTTTTTCTAGTCTTTTAATTCTTTCGTAAACTGGAGAAGCCGTTAAATTTAAAATTACGGCAATTTCTTTGGTTGTTCTTTTAGAGTCTTCTTGCAAGATTCTCAATATTTTAAGATCAGTTTCGTCTATTTTTTCCATGTGCAGATTAATTCTCTTTTTTTTAACAAAAATAAATATTGATTAAGGTAAAAAAACTTTGTATCTAATATAGATGAGTTAAAAGTACTTATTTTTATATAAAAGCAAGGTATAAAACTTTTTATAATGATAAATGGTATAATTTCATTTTTTAATATTTATCAAGAAATGAACAAAGATGTTATTTTAATAGTGGGGTCAAATGGACAATTAGGAACTGTTTTAACCCAAAAATTACGCCTTATTTACGGTGTATACAATGTTATTGCTTCCGATTTGTATGAAAAGACAGGGTTTGAAGATAATTTTATAACATTAGATGCTACTGATTTTAAAGCGATAGAAGAAATTGTTTTAAAAAAGAAGGTTACTCAGATTTATCATCTTGCTGCAATTTTATCGGCAAAAGGAGAGCAAAATCCTTTAGGTACTTGGGATTTGAATATGAAAACATTATTCAATGTTTTAGAAGTTTCAAGATTGCATAACGTAAACAAAGTATTTTTCCCTAGTTCAGTTGCGGTATTTGGTAATAATATTGACAAAGAAAACACCTTACAATCATCAAACTTAACACCATCAACAGTTTATGGTATCAGCAAAGCTGCTGGTGAAAATTGGGGTAATTATTATTTTGAAAAATATGGTTTAGATGTCCGTTCTTTAAGATATCCTGGAGTTGTTGGGTATCAATCTTTGCCAGGAGGAGGTACAACAGACTATGCGGTGGATATTTATCATAAGGCGGTCAATAATGAGGTGTTTGACTGTTTCTTAGAGGCTTCGACAACTTTGCCAATGATTTACATGGATGATGCAATTAGAGCCACTATAGAGTTAATGGAGGCTGATAAAGAAAAGATAACGGTTAGAACTTCTTATAATCTTTCTGGTATGAGTTTTAATCCTGAACAAATAGCATCGTCTATAAAAGAACACTATCCTAATTTAAAAATAGCTTATAAACCAGATTTTAGGCAAGCTATTGCAGATTCGTGGCCAAAATGTATTAATGATACTGCTGCTAGAAACGATTGGAATTGGAAGCCACAATTTGATTTAGAGCAGATGACTAAAGTGATGATTGAAAATTTGAAATAAATTTTAATAATTCTTTAAAAACAAAAAATCCGAACATTTGTTCGGATTTTTTTGTGGTACCTCCAGGAATCGAACCAGGGACACAAGGATTTTCAGTCCTTTGCTCTACCAACTGAGCTAAGGTACCATCGCCTTAGCGGATGCAAATATAAAATGTTTTTTGACATCTCCTAGCTAAATTTTAAAAAAATCTATTGTATTTTTGAATTTCTTATAAAATTAAAGATGAATCTAATTATTGATGCTGGTAATACAAGAGTAAAACTTGCTGTTTTTGAGAAAGATAGGCTAGTTGAAGTTGTTTTTATTGATGTGGAAAATTTTTTTTTAGAAATAAAAAAAATACTAAAAAACTACAGAATTACTGTTGGTATTTTATCAAATGTGAGTTTTATTTCTGTAAATAAGATACAAAAACTTCAAAAATTAGTCAATCTGTTGATTTTATCATCATCGACAGATGTTCCTTTTATCAATTTGTATGAAACTCCTGAAACTTTAGGTGTAGATAGAATTGCATTAGTTGCCGCTGCTGTTAATAAGTTTACAAAGAAGAATATCTTAATTATTGATGCTGGAACTTGTATCACTTTTGATTTTGTTAATGACCAAACTGAGTATTTAGGGGGAGCAATTTCACCAGGAATTGAAATGAGGTACAAAGCATTGCATCATTTTACTACAAAATTGCCCAATTTGACAAAAAAAGAACTGCAAAATTTTATAGGAAACAATACAAATGGATGTATTAATTCTGGCGTGGTTAATGGGGTTATTCAAGAATTAGAAGGCGTTATTTATCAATATAAAAAGAAATATCCCGATTTAACAGTTGTTTTAACAGGTGGAGATACAAATTTCTTGTCAAAACAATTAAAAAGTAGCATATTTGCGAATCCAAATTTCCTCCTAGAGGGATTAAATAAAATATTGATTTTTAACAAAAACAAATGATTAGAAAGATTCTAGTAGCTCTATTACTGTTAACTTCTGTAACTTTTATAGCACAAAGAACAAATTCATCTCCTTATTCTTATTTTGGTATTGGAGAAGAGTTTAGTAATACCACAGTAGAACAGAGTTCTATGGGTGGTATAGGTGTCGCATTTAACCATTATAAATATTTAAATTTTTCTAATCCTGCTGCTTATTCAGATTTAAGATACACAACGTATTCTTTTGGATTATTGAATACTGATTTAACTATTAAAAGCAATACAACAGAGCAAAGTGGTAATTCAACAAGCTTGTCCTATATTGCTTTGGCTTTTCCTATTGGAAAAAAAGCAGGTTTCTCTATAGGTTTACAACCTGTATCTTCTGTAGGGTATTCATTAACAAACTCCCTTACAGATAGTGATGTTCCTGAAATATCTTTATTTGAAGGTAATGGAGGAGTTAGTAAGATTTATAGTAGTTTTGGTATAAAGGTATACAAAGGATTATCTTTAGGTATAGAGGTTGATTATAGTTTTGGTAATGTAAGCAATAGTATTACAAACCAAATAGATAATGTTTCTTTAGCAACCAGATATGATGAAGTTACAGTAATGAAAGGAGGTTCTGTAAAACTAGGAGCACAATACCAAAAAGAATTAAAAAATAAAATAGTTTTAAATGCAGGTGCTACTGTTAAATTAGGCAATGATTTAAAAGTTACTGGTAATAATTATCTTTATTCATTGACTTTTGGAACTTCTGGTTTTGAGAGCGCAAGAGATACTGTTTCAAGTGCAAGCTTTGATGGTAAATTTAATTTACCTTTAAAATCTACATTAGGTATAGGTTTAGGAAAGTTTGATAAATGGTATGCCGGTATAGAGTATGAAAGTCAAGACGCTATATCATCAACAACTTTGTTAGGAAGTGCTGATGGAGCATATAAATATGGCAAGTCAAATAGATTCTCTTTAGGAGGGTTTTACTTACCAAAAATAAACTCTATTTCAAGTTACTGGGAAAGAGTAACTTATAGGGCTGGAATTCGTCTTGAAAAAACTGGTTTACTGGTAGATGGATCAGGAAATAATACGAATTTTACACCAATTGACGACTTTGGCATATCTTTTGGTTTAGGTTTACCATTAAAACGATTATCTACTATAAATGCAGGGTTTGAGTTTGGTAAAAGAGGAACCACTAGTAATAATTTAATCCAAGAAAATTATTTCAATTTCAGATTAAGTTTATCTTTGACAGATACAAATTGGTTTCAGAAGACAAAAATTGATTAACAAAAAATCATTAAAATGAGAAAAATTACGTTTTTATTAGCAGTTACAATGTTTTTAGTTACTGTAAAAACAAATGCACAGGATGATGCAAAAAGAGATTGTACAATAAAATACAATCTTTTTAAAGGGGATTTTAAGTCAAAAAAGTATGAAGATGCTTTTGTGAATTGGGAACATTTAATGGATAACTGTAAAGATCTATCTGTAAATATTTACAAATACGGAGCTGATTTGGCACAAGATGTTAAAAAAGACCCAGTTTTAGCAAAAAGAGTTTACGAACAGAGGTTACAATATTTCCCAAAGAAGAACCCTGCAAAAGTTCATAGTGATTATGCAACTTATTTAGCAGAAAATAATTTAGCTTCTGAAGATGCTATCTTTTCAATTTTAGAAAAAGGATATGCTATAGACCCAACTAAAATGGGTGTAAAAAATTTATACAAATACTTTCAAGGTGTTACTGATAGAAATAAAGATACAAATCCTCAAAAAGTTTTTGATACTTATGATGATGTTTTAGAAAATGTAAATTTAAAGTTAGAAAGTTATGCTAAGAAATTATCTAGATATCAAGATTCTACATTGGTTTTGGATAAAAGAGATAAGTCATTAAAGAGAGCTTACACTATAAATTCTAAAGCTTTAGGCACAGTTGAAGGAGGTTTAGATGCTATTATATCAGAAATTGCAACTTGTGTGAGATTAGTACCTTTATATCAAAGAGATTTTGAAGCTAATAAGTCCAATGCCATTTGGTTAAGAAGAGCAGTGTCTAGAATGTTTAATAAAGAATGTCAAGATGAGCCTATGTATGAAATATTGGCAAAAGCATATGCTGAAGCAGCTCCTTCTCCAGATTCTTATTCTTTTTATGCAGGTATCTTAGAGAAAAATGGTGATGCTAGTGGAGCAGCAGCAATGAGAGAAAAAGCATTTAATTTAGAAACTGATCCTACAAAAAAGGCAAAATATAAATTAAAGTTTGCACAAGCTGCTAAATCTAGAGGTCAATTATCTAAAGCTAGAAGATTAGCAAGAGAAGCTTTAAGCTTTAATCCTAATTTCGGTAAAGCTTATTTGTTAATTGCAAGATTATATCAATCTAGTGTTAATAATTGTGGTAGCAATGAATTTGAAAAGAGAATGGTGTATGTCGCAGCTCTAAGACAAGCTCAAAGAGCATCATATGTAGATCCTAGTATTTCCTCTACGGCAAGAAAATATATTAATTCTTACAGAGCTAATTTACCAAGTAAGAAAGTTATTTTTACTGCAGGTGTTGCACCCGGAAGTAACTATACAATTAAATGTTGGATTGGTGAAACAGTGAAAATTCCTAATTAATATTTTGTGATTAATTACAAAAAAATAGTATTAAAAAGCATTGTTGTTCTCTATGGAACAACAATGCTTTTTTCTTGTTCTAACAATACACAAAAAGTAAGAGATTTTTTAGCAGATAAAAACTTACCTGTTGGTACAGCAAAAGATGCATATCACGTATATAAAGACTCTGGTAGAATTACATCAAAATTAATTACACCAGTAATGTTAGATTTTAGTAATAGAAAAGAACACCCTTATAGTGAGTTTCCTGATGGAATTAAAATCATTAATTTCGAAAGAAACGGAATCGATTCTGTCACTATTACTGGAGATTATGCTTTGTCTTATGCTAAAACATCCATATCAGAAATTACAGGTAATGTGGTGGTGGTAAATCATACAGATAAATCTAGATTAGAAACAGAACAATTGTTTTGGGATGAAAAAACAAAGTATTTTGTTTCTGAAAAAGCATTTAAACTAACAAAAGAAAGTGATACAATCTATGGTATTGGCTTTGAGTCTAAAGATGATTTATCAAAACACTTATCAAAAAAAACCACAGGTAAATTAGAAACATCAGAAGAATAATATTATGAACAAGATTTGGAGATTTTTTCAATACGGATATTTATTAATTGCTGTGATTTGCTTAGTTGAAGGTCTTTTGAAATTAAATTCAGATAGAAGCAGAGCAATCCTTTTAATTGTAGCTTCAATTTTTATTACCTTAGTGTTTTTCTTTAAAAGACGTTTTAGAAAAAAGGTAGCGCAAAGAAATAATCTAAACAAGTAGAATTTTAGTTCTTAATGGAAATTGAACTCATTATTATAACTGTATCAATTTTATTATCCGCCTTCTTTTCAGGGATGGAAATAGCATTTGTTTCAGCGAATAAAATGCACATAGAGTTAGAGAAGAAAAGAGATGGTTTTATACCTAAAATTCTTAGAATTATAACTCAAAAGTCATCAAAATTTATCACCACAATGTTAGTGGGAAATAATATTTCTTTGGTGATTTATAGTTATTACATGGGTGAGTTTTTGCTAAGAATGCTCCCTTTAAATAGTGTTAATGAATTTTCTATTTTATTGATACAAACGATTATCTCCACGATAGTGATTCTAGTAACCGCTGAGTTTTTACCAAAAGCAATTTTTAGAATTTATGCAAATGAAGTACTGAAGATATTTGCGATTCCTGCCTATATTTTCTATTATTTATTTCATTTTTTCTCAGAATTTATTACCGTAATTTCAGACTTTTTTTTGCGAGTTTTTTTTAAAACAAATGCATTTGAAGAGCAAACAGAATTCAGTAAAGAAGAATTAGGTAATTATATAAATGAGCAATTAGAAACAGGTAATGTAGATTATGACTTGGATTCTGAAATTCAGATTTTTCAAAATGCTTTGCAATTTCAAAACGTAAAAGCGAGAGAAGTTATGGTTCCTAGAACAGAAATTGTATCTGTAGAAATTCATGAAACTGTTTCGAATTTAAAGGATGCTTTTATAAAAACAGGGTTGTCGAAAATTTTGGTATATAAATCATCTTTAGATGATGTTGTTGGATATGTAAATGCTTTCGAGTTATTTAAAGATCCAAAAACTATAAAATCAATTTTATTGCCTTTAGAGCTTGTTCCAGAATCTATGATTATTAATGATATTTTGAATACGTTAATAAAAAAGCGTAAAAGTGTGGCTATTGTTATCGACGAATATGGTGGAACTTCTGGTATGATTACTGTTGAAGATATTGTTGAAGAATTATTTGGTGAAATAGAAGATGAACATGATTCTCAAGAGTTTTTAGAAGAAAAAATTAACGATTCAACATTTAATTTTTCTGCAAGACTAGAAGTCGATTATTTAAATGAAGAATATAATTTAAATATTTTAAAATCGGAAGCTTATGAAACTTTAGGAGGCTTTATTATTGAACACACAGAAAATATTCCAGAAGAAAAAGAGCTAATTGAAATTGATCATTTAGAATTTAAAATCTTAAAAATGAGCGGTGCAAAAATTGATGAAGTTTCATTAAAAATTATAAATCCGGAAGATTAAAATTCAAATTCAGGGTTCTAGACTAAAAAATAGCACTTAATAACCTACTAATAAGTGCGAAATGGGTTGCAATATTTAAAGCAAAATCCTATATTCGCCAACTGAAAATAAATAAACGACGTATGGCAGTTTTATCAAAAATTAGAGAACGCTCAATGTTCTTAATTATCATTATTGGATTAGCACTTTTCGCTTTTGTATTAGATCCATCTACACTTGGTGATTTTTTTAACTCTAATAAAGTAAATGAAATAGGTGAGATTAATGGAGAATCTATTTCTAGACAAGAGTTTGCTGAAGAATTAGAAAGCTATAAACAACAAGCAGGAAACAGCGTTACAGAAATGCAAGCATCTAAAACTGTTTGGGATAATATTGTTAGAAAAAAAATCTACAAAAATCAGTTGACAGAAGCTGGTATTACAATTGGTGAAACAGATGTTTGGACTGAAATTGTAAATGCTTCTTTTGTGCAAAGCAATCCTGAGTATCAAAATGAAGCTGGTTTATTTGACGAAAATAAATTTAAGCAATTTTTAGCTACTGAAAAAGAGAATGAAACTCAATTATGGTCTCAGTGGTCTAATTATATGAGCCAAATTAGAGATAATTCTGAAACAACAACATACAACAATTTAGTAACTGCAGGTTTAGGAGCTTCATTAAAAGAAGGTGAAACTGAATATATGTTAGACAATACAAAGTTAAACGTACAGTTTGTTTATGTGCCTTATACAAGTGTTGCAGACAGTCTAATAACGATTAAGAAATCTGAAGTTGAAGGATATATTAGAGATCATAAAGATAATTTTAAAGTAGAAGCATCTAGAGATATTTCTTTTGTTCAGTTTGATATAGTTGCTACTGATGCAGATCAAGAAGTTATCAAAGAAAATCTTGGAACTTTAATTGATGATTTTAAAAAATCTAATAATGAAGCAGTGTTTTTATCTGAAAATAGTTCAGACACAAACTTAAATCCGAATATTCAATTTAAGAATTTAGTGAATCAAGAAGTTGCAGATTTAATTTATGCAGGTAACAAAGGCGATGTAGTAGGACCATATAAAGACAAAGGGTTCTTTAAGATTTCTAAGATTACAGAAGTTACTCAAATGCCAGATTCTGTTAAAGCTAGCCATATTTTAATCCCTTTTATTGGGTCTCAAAGAGTAGCTGCAGATGTTACTAGAACAGAAGAAGAAGCTAAAATATTAGCAGATAGTCTTTTGAATGTTGTAAAAAGAAGTAAAAGAAAATTTGGAAGCTTAGCAAAAACTTTTTCTTCGGATACAGGTTCTGCTGCAAAAGAAGGTGATCTAGATTGGTTTAATTACACAAGTATGACACCTGCTTTTAGAGATTTTTCTTTTGATGGGAAAAAAGGTGATATAGGTGTTGTTAAAAGTCCATTCGGTTTTCATATTATAAAAATTGACAATCAAAAAAATAAACAAAAGGTCTTAAAATTAGCTACTTTTAGTAGAAAAATTGTTGCTTCTGTAGTTACCGAAAATGTTGCATTTAGAGATGCTGAAGAATTTGCTTTAGCAATTTCTAAGGAGAAAAAGTTTTTTGATGTAGTTACTGCAAAAAATTACAAATCTAAATCATCTGTTGGTTTAAAATCTTTAGATGAAAACGTAGCAGGTTTAGGAAATCAAAGGCAAATTGTAAGTTGGGCTTTTGGTAACGATACTAATGTTAACGATTTTAAACGTTTTGACTTAGAAGGTAGTCATGTTGTTGCCTTTGTTACAAGTTCTTCAGAAAAGGGTTTAATGTCTGCAGCAAAAGCAACAAATACAGTTAGACCAATTTTAGTTAATCAAAAGAAAGCGGCATTAATAAGTGACAAATTACAAGGAGCATCTTTAGCTGATATCGCTACGGCTAATAAAACAACTATTAAAAATGCTAATGGAATAACTTTAAAGAGTCCTACGCTTTCAGGTGTTGGTACAGAACCAAAGATTGTTGGAGCAATGTATAATGCAGAATTAAATACTGTATTTAATTCTATTGAGGGTAATAGAGGTGTGTTTGCTTTTATGGTTACTAGTAAAGAATTACCTACTGCATTGCCAAACTATGACAGTAATAGAAAAAGAATAGCGGAATCTAGAAAAAGTTCAACGTTTAAAATTTACGAAGCTATCAAAAAAGCATCTAGCGTTGAAGATTTTAGAGCCAATATGTACAGCGCAAACTAGAAACTAGTTTTAGTACTTATTCAAAAATAAAAAATCCGTTCAAATTAATTTTGAACGGATTTTTCTTGTATTTACTAAAGTTAATAAAAGTTAGTGCTTTATTGATTTACGGCTCTTTTGCTTTGTTTTCGGGTTTTGCTATAGGAAAGTTATTTAATGCCTGAGAACCTTTCATTAAGCTAAATAAGAACTTATTATTAAACTCTTTGAAGTTACTGAGTTGAAAATATAATTAGCCTTGCGAACTACAAGTATAATCGCTAATTGAAAGTATAAAATAATTTCCAAATAAAAAACCTTCTTGATTTCTCAAAAAGGTTTTTTTATATAGTATTTATTAAAATCTAAATATTATTTCTAACCATTCATCGAGATTAAAAACTCATCATTATTTTTAGAAAACTTAATTCTATCATTTATAAACTCCATAGCTTCTATAGGATTCATGTCTGCAAGATATTTACGTAAAACCCACATGCGTTGAACGGTTTTTGCATCTAATAATAAATCATCACGTCTTGTAGAAGATTTAATTAAATCGATAGCAGGATAAATACGTCTATTAGAAATATTTCTATCTAACTGCAGCTCCATGTTTCCTGTTCCTTTAAATTCTTCGAAGATAACTTCATCCATCTTAGAGCCAGTTTCTGTAAGAGCGGTTGCAATAATGGTCAATGATCCACCATTTTCAATATTTCTTGCAGCTCCAAAGAAACGTTTTGGTTTGTGTAATGCATTTGCATCGATACCACCAGAAAGTATTTTTCCTGATGCCGGAGCAACTGTATTATAGGCTCTTGCTAAACGTGTAATAGAGTCTAAAAGAATAACAACATCATGTCCGCATTCAACCAAACGTTTTGCTTTTTCTAAAACGATGTTGGCAACACGTACATGTTTGTCTGCGGGCTCATCAAAAGTAGAAGCAACTACTTCTCCACGAACACTTCTTTGCATGTCTGTAACTTCTTCTGGACGTTCATCTATTAATAAAACAATTTGATAAACTTCTGGATGATTTTGAGCAATTGCCTTAGCAATATCCTTTAAAAGCATGGTCTTACCAGTTTTAGGTTGCGCCACAATCATACCACGTTGACCTTTTCCTAATGGGGAAAATAAGTCAATAATTCTAGTTGATAAAGAACTTCCTTTTTCTGCTAAATTGAATTTTTCTTCAGGAAATAAAGGTGTTAAATGTTCAAATGAAACTCGATCTCTAACAATATTAGGGTTTAATCCATTAATTTTTGAGACTCTAATTAAAGGAAAATATTTTTCTCCTTCTTTTGGAGGTCTTACGTTTCCTCGAACTGTATCTCCAGTTTTTAAACCAAATAATTTAATTTGAGATTGAGATACATAAATATCATCTGGAGATGACAAATAGTTGTAATCAGAAGAACGTAAAAAACCATATCCATCAGGCATCATTTCTAGTACACCTTCACTTTCAATAATTCCATCAAATTCAAAATCTGGGTCTTTGTAGCGGTTTCCAGATTGGTTACCGTTACTTCTAGTAGAGTTGTTTTTATCTCTACTTTGGTTTTGATTTTTGTTTTTCTGCTGATTATTTTTTGGCTGAGGTTTATTCGACTGTGGTTTGTTCTGATTGTTTGCAGGTTTTTGTTCTTGCCTTTCAACTTTTTTAACAACAGTATCTTTACTGATTTCCGTTTTAATTTCAGTCTTTACTGCAGCTTCTTGTGGTATAACCTTCCTTGGAATAGGTCTTTGCTGAGGTGTTTTTGGTTGAAGTTGTTTTTCTTGCCTAGGCTTTTCTTCAGTTATAACTTCGTTAGAAGGCTCACTTAATGTTTTGGCTGGTGTAATTGCTTTAGAAACTCGTTTTCTTTTAGGTTTTTCAGCCTTTGATCTTTCTGAATTTTCAGAATCGATACTTTTTACAGGGTTTGCAGCTTGTGTATCTAAGATTTGATACACCAAGTCTAACTTTTTTAATTGACTAGTTTTGGAAAGGCCAATAGATTTAGCAATTACCTGTAAATCAGCAAGAGTTTTTGCCTTTAGTTCAGAAATTTCGAACATTTATGTATTTATTAAGTTATTTTATAATCTTAAGATATAAGATATTTACGATTTGTTTTTTGATTTTATTTATTGCATATAGTACTATACAATATTTTTTGTGTGGTCATTTATATTACAAATATATACTTTTTTTTTCACTTTCAAGTTTTCTTTTAAAAAAGAAGCCCTATTTTTGCCATTCTATTTTAAAGTATGATACAAAGAATACAATCAATCTATTTATTTTTAGCTTCAGTAGTCTCTGGAGGGTTAATTTTTGTATTTAATCTATGGAAAACTTTAAAAGAACAAATTTTTGTTTTAGATTTGTTCTCGAAAGAGTTATTTACTTTTAAAGTAATTCCTCTCATGTTCATTACGTCTTCGATTTTATCATTAGTAACTATATTTTTATATAGGGATAGAAAGTTACAATTTGTAATTGGGCGTATTATAATTTTGATCAATCTTTTTTTATTAGGATTATTGATTTATTTATCTCTAACGTTACCTGGAGAAACAAGTGTTTCAGAGAAAGGTATTGGAATGTTCTTACCAATTTTAGTTGTTTTGCTTATTGTTTTGGCAAATAAGGCTATTAAAAAGGATGAAGATCTCGTGAAATCTGTAGATAGGTTGCGATAAGACTAACAAATAGTATATTAGTGCGAAAAAAACCGAGGAATATTTCTCGGTTTTTTATTTCAAGAAAAATCAGACTCCCCCCATTTTTTATTCTAGTCCTGTATATCAATAATGTTTATTTCTTAAATGTTTTTTAATTAATTGATATATAGATAATTAAAATTTTCAGCTCCCTATAAATAAGGAGGCTTATCCCCATTTATAGGGAGCTGAAAATTTCATCATAAATGGGTATTGTAGAATCCTATTAACTAATTTAAATTTGTAGAGAAATAATGAAAAAAAAGATACAAGTTCACGTAGCTGATGATCATAAAATTTTGATTGAAGGAATCATCGCTGTAATAAATACTGACAATGACATTGAAATAAGTGGTTATTCTTTAACAGGTAAAGAAGTAGTAGATTGGTTTGATGAAAAAAAGAATAAGGCAGATGTTCTAATTTTAGATATTACAATGCCTCTTTTAGATGGTTTTGAAGTTTTAAAACATTTCAATAAAAACGGAATCAAGCAAAATGTTATTATTCTCTCTAGTTATGATGATATAAAGATTGTACAAGAAATGTTAAGTCTAGGCTGTAAGGGTTACATTACCAAAAATAATGCAGGAGAGCATATCGTAGAGGCTATAAAAGCAGTTGCAATTGGAGAACAATATTTTAGTAGTGATATTCAAAATATTCTTTTGAAATCTTTTGCAGGGCAGCAGGTTCCTGTGGGAGATGCACCAAATAAATTCATGACAGACACCTTAACTGATAGAGAGTTAGATGTTTTAAAACTAATAACAAAACAATTTAATTCACCAGAAATTGCGAACACATTATGTTTAGGAATTAGTACAGTAGAAACACATAGAAAAAACTTATTAAGAAAATTAAAAGTAAAGAATTCAGTAGGTTTAGCCATGTATGCAGTAAAAAATAATATTGTTTAAATCCCTTTAAATATTACTTTCTCAAGCAAATCCCTAAAAGCTTGAGAATAATTTTATAACCATTTTAAACTGTATACATTGTTAAATAATTATTAACCCTAATAGTAAACAAAAACTAAAAAAAATGAAGAAAATTAAATTTGTAGCCATTGTTTTATTAGCTTCTCTTGCCTTTTCATCTTGCTCATCAGATGAAATGTTTTCACCAGAAGAGGTCAGTGAAGAACTATTTAAAACATATCAATTAAAAAGAGATATTAACGGTAAATACTCTCTTGATATAAATGTAGAAGATAATATTAGTATTGGTAAAGTAAAGAATACAAGCAATAACACAAACGAATTCTATTTATCATCGTCTAATTCTAAAGTAGCACAAAAAAGTTACTATGGTTCAGACTTATGGTTCGATAATGATAACTTTAAAATAGAATTTATTAGTGAAAATTTTAATAAAATTCCTAGTATTTCTGTTATAGATGATAATGTTAATTATAACAAAAAAACGGATGATGAATTATTAAAAGAATATAGTATAACTAAAAATGAGGAAGGTTCTTATGATTTAGATTTTAAAGTAATTAATAATATTGCTGTGGATTTTGTTTATGATAGTCAGAATGATGTTTATGAAGTACATTTAGAGTTAGATTTGACTTCACAAGGGAATAATACTTATTCTAGAACTTTTGAGAAAACAGATGGTGAAGAATTATTGCAAATTCATTTTGTAAATCATATAGGAGGAAGTGCAAAAGGGGAAACGAATGGAACGGAAAGAAGACCTGTTATTATTATTGATGATGGAGAAGATAATTAGATAAAGTAATTAGTATAAGATAAATTGGAAAAGAAAAAGTTAATTACACTTTTATTTATATGTTTTAATTTCTTCCAAATTAAAGCTTATAAATTAAATACGAAAGGAGCCTCAAAAATTGAGGCTTCTTTTTTGTTATTACAAAAAAATGATAGTTTACATTGGAATAAGTTTTTAAAAGTTGAGAAACTATATAGTGAAAATAATTACCCTGAATCTTTAGATGGAGCTTTTTCTCTTTTGAAATTAGATTTAGATCTAGAAACTAGGTTTAAAATACACTTTTTAGTTGCCCAAATTTATAGGAAAAGTAATAATCACTCTAAGTCTATCACTTATTATAAAAACTCTTTAAATATTCTAATAAGAATTGACACTAGTTTTTTAGATTCCGAAAATTTTTACTCTAAGAATTCTCAGTTAAGTCGAATTTATTTATTATTGGGTAATGAGTATTTAAGAAACAAAGAAATTGACTCTGCTAAATATTATTACAATAGAACTTTAGATGTCAAAACTCTTGATAAAAAATCTCTTTCCTATCAAGCAAGTGCTTCAACAAATCTATCAGGTTTGTATATGCAAGATTCTTT
>LAQA01000052.1:15546-19941 GCA_000981625.1 Flavobacteriaceae bacterium ASP10-09a | reverse complement strand
TGGAATTCCATATTTTCCTTTAGGAATTGTGTAAGGTGTATTTGGTAATTTATCGCAAGGGGACATTTTTAACTGATTAATTGCAGTTGCATATACAAAAGGTTTAAAGGTAGAACCTACTTGCCTTTTTTGCTGAGCGACAGCATCATATTTAAAATGCTTATTATCGATACCACCAACCCAAGCTTTTATATGCCCAGTCTGTGGTTCTATCGATACTAATCCTGAACGTAAAAAATGTTTGTAATACTTAATAGAGTCTAAGGGTGACATAATCGTATCTCTGTCTCCTTTCCAAGAAAAGACTTTCATTGCTGTTTTTGTCTTGAAAATTTCATCTATTTCTTTGGATGATTTCCCTACTTTTTTGAGACGTCTATATCTTTCTGAACTTCTTTTAGCTCTATCAAAACTTCTCGCAATTTCTTTTCTATCTAAATCGTAAAAAGGTGCTATACTATTTCCTTTTTGTTCCCTAAAAAAGTACGATTGTAAATTAGACATATGCTCTGAAACCGCTTCTTCTGCATATTGTTGCATTCTAGAGTCTATCGTTACATAAATCTTTAAACCATCACTAAAAATATCATATTCTTCTCCGTTTGGTTTTGGATTATTTCGTACCCATGTTCGCATCATTTTTTGCAAATGTGTTCTAAAATAGGTTGCATAACCATCACTATGGCTTTCGGGAGTGTAATTAATATTTAAATCTAATTGTTGAAGGTTTACTTTTTCTCCTTCAGTAATAAAGTTGTTTTTTGTCATTTGTAATAAAACGACATTTCTTCTTTGTTTTACTTTTTCTGCTCTCCTTAAAGGATTAAAATAGGATGCATTTTTTAACATACCTACCAACATTGCCGATTCTTCTATTACTAGATCTTTTGGCTCTTTTCCAAAATAAATTCTAGCTGCAGATCTTATACCAACTGCCTGATTTATAAAGTCGTACTTATTTAAGTACATGGCAATAATTTCTTGCTTGGTATATTGGGTTTCTAACTTAGTAGCCACAACCCATTCTTTCATTTTTTGTCCAATTCTTTTAAAGATGTTTCGAGAGGCTCTACCTGTAAACAACATTTTTGCTAACTGTTGAGTGATGGTACTTGCACCTCCACTTCCAGGCTTTAAGATTGCTCGTGCTAACCCTTTAAAATCGATTCCTGTATGCTCATAAAAACGTTCATCTTCTGTAGCTACTAAAGCATTTATTAAGTTATCAGGTAATTCATTATACTTAACAGGTGTTCTATTTTCTTTGGCATATTTACCAATGGTAACTCCATCTGTAGAAATAACTTCTGTTGCTAAGTTAGTTTGCGGGTTTTCTAATTCTTCAAATGTTGGCAATGCACCAAAACCACCTGTTGAAGTTGTATAAAAAAGCAGAAATATAATTAAAAATACTACTGAGATAATTCCCCAAAATAAGATAAGGTACTTTTTAAAATTTGTTACTACTTTCTTTGCCATTTTATTCTGTTTTTTCTATACTAAAGCCAACATCTTGCACACCTTCTAAAAAAGGAATTACATTGACTTCTCCATTTTTTCTCATCGCATGACGAATATTGAATACATATGTACCCGATTCAGGAAATACTTTTGCTTCTTTATAAAATAATTTATTTTCTTTGATATCTGTAAATCCTTTTCCTAAAAAATTACCGATTTTATCCGCCATTTGGTAGTGTAACGTATCAATAATTTTATTTCCATTTGGAAAATTCAATTCTGTAATTACGAACAAATTGCTAAAAGAATATGCTTTATTATTTCTAATATTAATAAATAAATTTTTAGGTAAGATTGTATCTCTTATATCAAACTCAAAAGAAATGTTTTTATTGGCTTCCCAAGAAGCATTTGATAATGATTTATAATCAGTAAACGCTATCTTATCATTACAAGAAGCGAGTAAAAAAAGCACAACCAAAAAAGTAAAAATTCTATTTTTCTTGAGAATTATTTCCATTTTCAGGCTTGTTATTGTTTCTGTTTCTATTATTCTTTCTTGGCTTATTCACTTTATTACCCTCAGCTTTTGGTTGATTTGGTTTTGAAGCAGGTCTTGGCTTTTGATTTGGGTTTTGATTCGGTTTTCTATTTTGGTGTTGTTTCTGTGTAGTATCTTTTGCTGAATTTCCACCTACTGAAACTGGCTTCTTTTTTCTATTATTTCTTCTACGCTTACTTGTTTTTGGTGCATCAAAACGCGTTAAACTATCTTGGCCAACAGCATCTTCAAAACTCACTTTTTCAGGAATTTCTATTTCGGACTCGTACTCTTCTAAAGAAATAGATTTCTCGCCATTTTTATTTAACCCAATTATTTCTTGAACCTGATCTAAAGTTAGTCTAAACCATTTAAAACGCTCCTCTTTGTAAGTATACCAGAGATATTTTTTAAAGATATCCATCTTAATGAAAACGGCTTCTCCTTTTTCAGTTTTTAAAACTAAATCTTGTTTTGGAAAAGACTTTAAAGCATCTAAATACGTATCTAATTCAAAATTTAAACAACATTTAAGCTTGCCACATTGACCCGCTAATTTCAACGGATTTAATGATAATTGCTGATAACGAGCCGCAGATGTACTTACTTTTCTAAAGTCTGTTAACCAAGTAGAACAGCATAATTCTCTACCACAAGAACCGATGCCTCCTAGTCGTGCAGCTTCTTGCCTTGCTCCAACTTGCTTCATTTCAACACGAATAGAAAATGCGCTTGCTAAATCTCTAATTAGCTGTCTAAAATCTACTCTTGTCTCTGCGGTATAGTAGAAAGTTGCTTTGTTACCATCTCCTTGATATTCAACATCAGAAAGCTTCATTTGCAACCCTAATCTCCCTAAAATTTCTCTTCCTCTCCTTTGAGTTTCTTCTTCTTTAGCTCTAGTAGCTTGCCAAATATCTATATCTTTTTGAGAGGCTTTTCTATAAATTTTCTTTACATCTTCGTGATCAGCAGTAATTTTACGCTTTTTCATTTGCACCTTCACCAACTCACCTGCTAGAGAAACTGTACCTACATCATGTCCGGGAGAACTTTCTACAGCAACAATATCTCCCATAGAAATGGTTAGATTTTCTGTGTTTTTAAAAAAATGTTTTCTTCCGTTTTTAAAACGTACTTCAAAAATATTAAAACGTTCTTCACCACTTGGCAGTGTCATATTAGAAAGCCAATCAAAAACGGCTAGTTTATCACTACCGCTCCCACAAGTTCCTGTTCCACAATTACCATTACTCTTGCAACCTTTTGGTACTCCATTTTCTGTTGTACCACAACTTCCACATGCCATGTAAGTATCTATATTTTATAGTTAATATTCTTTATGGATTATTTGTAGCAGCACATCCACTAAAAACGACAACATAAAGTCCAAAAACATCTTGGTTCATAATTTGATTATCAAGTAGCTATGAAAAAGCAACTTAACAAAGTCTAATCAGCTAATATAAGAAATCTGACCGAGAAGTGAAAGGGATTTTTTTGACAAAAAAAAGACCTCCAAATTGAGGTCTTTAAATTTTATGTTTTTCTAATTAATTCTTAAATTTTAAAACTTTGCTTCTACCTTTTTTGAAGATTTTATTACTATTCCCTTTACCCTTTCTTAGCTCTTTTTGCTCCTCAAAAGATAACTGAATTACTTCTTGGCAGTCAGTAGAACAAGTATTTTCCATCTTTTCTGAACAGCTATCGCATTGAATGAATAATAAATGGCAAGCTTCATTTGCACAATTTGTGTGCTCATTGCAGGCTTCTCCACATTGGTGACAATTCGAGACTACATCATCTGTAATTTTCTCTGCTCTTCTGTGGTCAAACACAAAATTTTTACCAATAAATTTATTTTCAATACCTTCTTGTTTTACTTGACGCGTGTACTCTATAATTCCGCCTTCAAGCTGAAAAACATTTTTAAATCCTTTATGCTTGTAATATGCAGAGGCTTTTTCACAACGAATTCCACCAGTACAATACATCAATAAATTTTTATCTTCTTTATTGTCTTTTAAATCTTCTTCAATAATATCTAAAGAATCTCTAAAGGTATCTACATCTGGTGTTATAGCTCCTTCAAAATACCCAATTTCACTCTCATAATGGTTTCGCATGTCTACACAAATCGTGTCAGGATTTGCTAACATTTCATTAAATTCGTCTGCATTTAAATGGACGCCTTTGTTGGTAACATCAAAAGTTTCATCAACCAAACCATCTGCAACAATTTTGTTTCTAACTTTTACTTTTAGTTTTAAAAACGATTTATTATTGTGCTCTACAGCAACATTTAAACGAATATCCTTCAAAAAAGTAATGGTATCTAATTGTTCTTTTAATGCATATAAATTTTCTGACGCAACAGATAATTGTGCGTT
>LAQA01000052.1:0-15471 GCA_000981625.1 Flavobacteriaceae bacterium ASP10-09a | reverse complement strand
TTATCTCGTAATAATTGTGGATTTTCTATCTTAAAATATTGATAAAAAGAAATTGTAATACGGTCTTTACCCGCTTCATCTATTAAGGCAGCGCGCTCTATGGCGCTTAACTTATTGTACAGTTGCATGCTATACTAATTAGGTTAAACATTGTTTTTAAGGTTGATTCTAAGCTAAAAGTATAAACCCAACACAAAACTACTATATTTTTTATGAAAGTTTAATTTTAAACACCAGAATTTTATTTGCTTAATTTTTAAACTTTGGTTGATTTATAAAGGTTTAAGTAATTTATATCCTTCTTTTTTTTAGCATCTTTGCACGATAAAGAAGGTGACTTAAAAATTATTTTAAGACATACTAAAAATGTCTTTCCTGAAAAGCAGGAAACCCAAATAATAAACACGTATGAAAGTAGCTTTAGTTGGCGCAACTGGAATGGTTGGAACGGTAATGTTAAAAGTTTTAGAAGAGCGTAATTTACCCATCACAGAATTAATACCCGTGGCATCTGCAAGGTCTGCAGGTAAAAAACTAACCTACAAAGGGAAAGAATATACCGTTGTAACTTTAGAAGATGCCTTAAAAATGACTCCAGATATTGCTTTGTTTTCTGCAGGCGGAGATACCTCTTTAGAATGGGCACCAAAATTTGCTAAGGTCGGAACTACTGTAATTGACAATTCTTCTGCTTGGAGAATGGATCCAACTAAAAAACTAGTAGTCCCAGAAATAAATGGAGATGTATTAACAAAAAATGACAAAATTATTGCAAACCCTAATTGCTCTACAATTCAGTTAGTAGCTGTGCTATCACCACTACATTTAAAATACAAAATGAAACGTGTTGTTATTTCTACCTATCAATCTGTTTCAGGTTCAGGTGTAAAAGCTGTGCAACAATTAAATAATGAGGAAGCTGGCATTGAAGGCGAAATGGCATATCCTCATAAAATCGGTAGAAACGCAATACCTCATTGCGATGTTTTTTTAGAAAACGGATACACTAAAGAAGAAATGAAATTAGTAAAAGAACCTAAGAAAATTTTACGTGATCATTCTTTTTCTGTAACGGCTACTGCTGTTAGAATACCTACTGATGGTGGGCATTCTGAAGCTGTAAATGTGCAGTTCGAAAATGATTTTGATGTGACTGAAGTTCGTCAGATACTAAGGAATACTCCAGGGATTATTGTACAAGATGATTTAGCGAACAACGTCTACCCCATGGCTGTAAATGCACATAACAAAGATGAAGTATTTGTTGGTCGAATTAGAAGGGACGAATCTCAAAAAAATACCTTAAATTTGTGGATTGTTGCAGATAACCTTAGAAAAGGTGCCGCTACAAACACAGTTCAAATAGCTGAATATTTAGTTGAAAATAATTTAGTTTAATTACATTTATGGCAGAATTTCACAAAGTACACATACAAGAGATAAAACAAGAAACCGCAGATGCGGTTTCTATAGTATTTAGCATACCTGAAAATTTAAAAGCTGATTTTAATTTTACAGCAGGGCAATACGTAACGCTTCAAAAAGAAATTAATGGAGAAACAATTAGAAGAGCATACTCTATTTGCTCTACTCCAGCAAGTGGCGAAATTAGAGTGGCTATTAAAAAAGTAGAAAAAGGTGTTTTTTCTACGTATGCAACCTCTGACCTTAAAGTAGGCGATGCTATAGAAGTTACAGTTCCTGAAGGTCGTTTTTTATTAAATTCTGAAGTAAATAAAAACTATATTGGTTTTGCAGCTGGATCTGGAATTACACCAATCTTGTCGATGTTAAAATCGGTTTTAGTAAAAGAACCTACTGCGACTTTTACTTTAATTTACGGAAACAAATCTGCAAAAGACACTATCTTTTACGAAGAATTAAATCAACTAAAAGAAACATATATAGATAGATTAAAATTACACTATATATTCAGTAGAGAAAATGTAAAAAATAATTTACGTGGAAGAATAGATGGTAACGTAACCAACTANNAAGAAACTTCTTTTGATGCTGCATATTTATGCGGCCCAGAACAAATGATACATGAAGTTTCTAAAACTTTAGAGAATAATAAAATTGCAAAAGAGAATATTTATTTCGAGTTATTTACTGCTTCCGTTGATGAAGGAGCAGCTTCAAAAGTAAAAGAAGGTGCTACAGAAGTTATCATTCTTTTAGATGATGAAGTAACTACATTTTCTATGCCACAAACTGATAATATTTTGGCAGCAAGTTTACGTAACAATATAGATGCACCTTATTCTTGTCAAGGTGGAGTTTGTAGTTCTTGTTTAGGAAAAGTGACAGAAGGAAAAGCTGTAATGGTTAAAAATTCTATTTTAACTGATGGAGAAATTGAAGATGGGTTTATTTTAACCTGTCAAGCACATCCAACAACACCAAAAATAACCATTGATTTTGATGACGTTTAAAATCTGTATTTTTGTAAAGTATGGATATTTACGATTTTAAAAATGCTTTATTAATAGGTTTTTTCATGGCCTTTATGATTGGACCTGTTTTTTTTATGCTGATACAAACCAGTATTTTAAAAGGCGCAAGAGCAGCAATTGCTTTTGATTTAGGGGTCATTATTGGCGACCTAACTTTTATTCTAATTGCATATTACGGGAGTAGGCCTTTACTAGAAAAAATTAAAGATGATCCTAGGTTGTTTTTTATTGGTGGGTTCGTTTTAATAATCTACGGATTAATAACTTATTTCGATAAAGAAAACAAAAAAGAAGTAATAGAAAATACTAAAATCAGTAACATTCCAATAAAGAATAATTATTTAAAACTTTTTATTAAGGGTTATTTTTTAAACTTTATAAATATTGGAGTTTTAGCTTTTTGGTTAGGCACAGTTTTAGTTATTGGACCAGCTTTAAAAATGAATCAAACTGCAATTTTCTCGTATTTTGGAACGATACTTATCGGCTATTTTATTACAGATTTAGGTAAAATATTTTTAGCTAAAAAACTAAAAAACAAAATGACTCCTTCTGTAATTTATAGCGTAAAAAAAATTATGGGAATTATTCTAATTGTTTGTGGTGTCTTTTTAATGCTAAAAGGATTTATTCCTAATGAAAAAATTGATGAATTTATTTATTAAAAAACCTTCCAATTTTAAATAATTCAGAAGGTTTTAAATTAAGTTTTTTACTATTCTTATTTCACCTCAAAAACATTATTTTCATCATTAATATCTGCCATTAACTTACTTTTATCAATCTCTACAGACTGCACCGTTTTAGCAGCAATAAAAGAATAGGTAGGATAACCCCAACCCCAATCTTCAATAACAGTTGCTGACGTTGGTTTATTCCCTCTCATCATTCTTAATGGAATATTATAACTTTGTTTTGTACCATCTATATATTTAACTTCTAGATCAATAGGCATTGGCATCTGACCTATTCTTTCTAAAGTAATCTTATTCCCTTCAACAGATTTGACACCATAATCTATGGTATGTAAAGTTTGAGTCCATTCGTTTAAATACCAACCTAAATGAATACCAGAAACTTTTTCCATAGAACGTTTTACATCATTCGGTGTAGGGTGTTTGAAACTAAAATCAGTAAAGTATCTTTTGATTCCTTTTGCTGTGTTTTCTGCACCAATAATATACTCTAATTGTGACAAGAACATACTACCTTTACCATAACTAGCAAAGCTATAACCTCTATTTGTGTTATATCTATCTGCATGCGTAGTAAGCACTTCTTCTGCACCAGATTTTACCATAAAATTATAACTATTGTAAGGTCCTGCGTTTGGATTCTTTTCTCCTCTTTCTAATATTTTATAAGATGCTTTTCCAGAAATATAGCTTGTAAAACCTTCATCCATCCATGGGTGTAAACTTTCATTGGTCGCTAATAGAAACTGAAACCAAGTATGTGCCATTTCATGTGCTGTTACCCCAAATAAACTTCCAAATTTTCGTTCTCCGGTAATTAAAGTAGACATTGCATACTCCATTCCACCATCCCCACCTTGAATTACAGAGTATTGTTTATATGGATAATCACCAACGTTATCGCTAAAATAAGTCATCAATTCAGCTGTTTTTGGTTGAAGATCTTTCCAATTTTTTAAATACTTTTCTTCTAAAGTTCTCTTGTAATAAAAATGTAAATCAATTCCATTTTCCATTTTTAAAACATCGTGAATATATTCTGGATCTGCAGCCCACATAAAATCGTGAACTCTTGGTGCTTTAAAATGCCATGTTAATTTATCGCCCTTTGGCAAATTCAATTTTTTACTTTTATCTTCATAACCATGACCGACTTCTTGTGGATTCTGCACATATCCTGTACCACCAACAACGAAAGTTTTATCAATGTGAAGCGTTACATCAAAATCTCCCCAAACTCCCTGAAATTCTCTAGCAATATAAGGTGGTGTATGCCATCCTTCAAAATCGTATTCTGCCATTTTTGGATACCATTGCGCCATAGAAAGAGCAACGTTTTCCTTACTATTTCTCCCTGATCTACGAATCTGAACAGGAACTTGAGCATCAAAATTCATATCGAAAGTTACACTTTCTCCGGATTTAATTGGGGCATTTAAAGTAACCTCTAAAATAGTCCCTACAGTTTCAAAATTAACTGCTGCTCCGTTTTGCTGTAAATCACTTACTTTTATGTACCCAATTTCATTTGGCTTTAGTTTGCTAATTCTATCTCTTACTCTTCTATCTGGATCTTTAATATTTAAAGAACGAACGTCCATTTGCGAACCAGGTTGAAATGCATTAAAATACAAATGATAAAACACTTTATTTAATTCATCTGGAGAGTTATTTGTGTACACTAATTTTTGCACTCCTTTGTATTGGAAATTGTTTGCAGCTACATCAATATCCATTGTATAAGCTACATGTTGTTGCCAATAGGTATGATTCTCTTTATTTGTAGATGCATTTTTATCTGTTTGTGAAACTTCTTTTGTTTGTACACAAGAAGTTATTAGTATAAGTAATAGCAATAGTGATAATGTTTTTTTCATCTTTATAATATTCGTTCTTAAAGTTAAATGTAATAAATTTTGAGCTTATTTTTTTCTATTCACCATTTTATCTGCCATTAACAAAGCATTGTAAGCATTCACGACTCTTCCAGAAACTGACAACTCTGTAAATGGTACTTTTTCTCCATCTGGGTTTTCTCTGCTTTGCGAACCTGGTTTGATAACTTCCATCATAATTAACGTTCCAGAATTCATTAAAATATGTTTTACCTGACTTGCTGTTAACTTTGGATAATAAGAACGAACTAACGCTGCAACTCCAGCTGTTGAAGGTGCCGCCATTGAAGTTCCACTCAATTTTTTATATTCATTTTCTGGAGTTGTTGAATAAATTTGAACTCCTGGTGCAAAGACATCCACATTTATTTTTCCGTAATTAGAAAAGTTTGCTGGTAAATTTTCGTTATAATTTGCACTCATTGCTCCAATTGTAATTACATTATCTGAAATTTCAATTTTAAAATCTTTAGAATCATTTGGATAGGTGAATTCTTTATCAATATTTTCACCATCATTTCCTGCCGCATTTACAATTAACACATCTTTAGAAGCTGCATATTTAATCGCAGCCCAAACCCATTCTTTTTTTGGCGAATACCCTTTACCAAAACTAGTATTTAAAATTTTTGCGCCATTATCAACTGCATAACGAATTGCTAAAGCGACATCTTTATCATACTCATCACCATCAGGAACCGCTCTTACTGCCATAATTTTTACATTATTTGCAACGCCATTCATTCCTACTTCATTATTTCTTACTGCTCCAATAATTCCAGAAACATGAGAACCATGTAATTCTGTTTTTATAGAATTACCTACTTTGTGATCACCGTAGATAATAGTTTCCATGGTGTTTTCATCATCTCCTAAAACAGTTCTATAATTATTTTTAAGTGCATTCCCAGTTAATAAATTTTCGGCATTTACAACTAAATTTGTCAATTCATCAATTGCTTGTTGCATAGAACTTAATCCAAAATCATACATTTGACTGGCAACATTTACACTTTGCACAAGGTCAAGTTCTGTTGTTTTAATCGCTAAAACATCTTCTTTTGTATATTCAGTTTTGTTTAAATGCTTTTTTATAGACTTATCAGCATTCGAAACACCAGCTAACATCTCACCATATCGCTGCTTGTTTATTTCTGCATCCTTAACTGTTTTATCATAAGCGATTTTTGCTCTTTCGGCTGTTTCAGAGTCGGCAATAGAAGGATTTGCAATAATACGATTCAACTCAGAATTTTCTTTATAGATTGATCCCAAAAAGTTCCATCCATTGATATCATCAATAAAACCATTTTCATCATCGTCTTTATTGTTATTCGCAATCTCACCGGGATTTGTCCATGCATTTCCAATTAAATCTTCATGAGTTAAATCTGTTCCAGAATCGATTACACCAACAACAACTACCTTTCCTTTTTTTCCTGATAAAAAGGCATAGGCTTTCTCTAAGCTCATCCCTGGAATTGAATCCTTTATTAAATCTAAATGCTGCCAATTTTGACTTTCATCATCAGTTAAAGACATTTTTTTTGCTATTGCAGAAATAGCGACTACTGTTCCTTTAGGAACTGCAATATTCGCAATAGATTTACAACCTGTAAAAGCTAAAATAGTAATAGTAGTGTACAGAAATAGTTTTGTTATTTTCATTATTTTAATTAAATATATTTGTGAATTTATGTGTTTCTTTTAATCGCACACCTTTTTCTGTATGCTTAACGGTACAGATCTCATTATGAGCATCATGCTCTAAAAAAAGGTAATAATTATTATCTGCAGCTTCGTTTAAGAAAGCAGCCTTCTCATTGATTGTCAACAAAGGTCTTGTATCATAACCCATTACGTAAGGCAAAGGAATATGCCCAACTGTTGGCAACAAATCTGCCATAAAAACTAATGTTTTATCTTGATATTCTATTTTCGGAAGCATTTGTTTTTCTGTATGACCATCCATAAACAAAACATCAAAACCAACCTGGTCTTTAGCATTTTTCTGAATAAAATTCAGTTGTCCGCTTTCTTTTATTGGGTTGATATTCTCTTTTAAAAACGAAGCTTTTTCTCTAGGATTTGGTTCTGTTGCCCATTTCCAATGACTGTCATTAGACCAAACTTTTGCGTTTTTAAAAGCAGGAATTAATAGCTGATTTTTATCTCTTTTAATAACACCTCCACAATGATCAAAATGTAAGTGTGTTAAAAAAACATCTGTAATATCGTCTCTATGGAAACCGTGTTTTGCTAATGAAGTGTCTAATGTGAAATCTCCAAATAAAAAATAATAGCTATAAAACTTTTCTGATTGTTTAGCTCCTAAACCTGTATCTACTAGAATTAAACGATTCCCGTCTTCAACTAGCAAACAGCGCATACTCATATCTATTAAATTATTGGAATCTGCAGGATTTGTTTTTTGCCAAATTGTTTTTGGTACAACACCAAACATTGCGCCTCCATCTAATTTAAAATTGCCGGTTTCTATAGGATATATCTTCATCTTAAAAAATTAAACTCATTAAAAATAATTTATAAAAATAATCATTTAATGATGTATACTCTCCTCAAAATTAAATTGATTTTGAGGTTTACAAAGATTAAGTAAAAAAGTTGCTTTTTTTGTTAAGGAAATCTAAAGATTACGAAGTTTACCTCTTATTCTTTTACTTCTATTTGTTGATGAATTTCATTACTAGAACTATCGGTTACTGTTATTAATTTTTCCATAAAAAAAACGCTTCAATTTCTTGAAGCGTTTTTGGAGGTGTCTAGCGGATTCGAACCGCTGTACATGGTTTTGCAAACCATTGCCTAGCCACTCGGCCAAGACACCTTTTTAATTTTTAAAATGAATCATCAATATATTGAAAATCTATTTTAAGGATTGCAAATTTACGCAAATTTACAAGTATTACAAGTGTTTTTTAATCTTATCGCTTTTTTGTGAGGATAATTACAACTTCTTGCACATTTCCACCTATTGGCGGATTTATTTTAGCCACAGAAACTTTTGCTTTTCTGATCATTCTAAGTTCTTTAAAAAAACGATCTAAAATACGTTGTGCAACTTCTTCTAATAATTTAGAACGAATTGCCATCTCTTCTTTTACAATATGATTTAAATGAACATAATCTACCGTGTCTATGAGTTCATCTGTTTTTGCAGATTTTTTTAAATCCGCTTTCACCTCTATATCTACTCTGTAATCTGATCCAATCTTTGCTTCTTCATCTAAACATCCATGAAATGCATAGAGTTTAATATTGTTTACTTGTATAATTCCCATTTATTCTTCATTATTTGAAATCAACTCAACTTTTTCCCACATTTTGTCAGAGTTTAATCTAAAAGACCCTTGGTGCTCTAAATTCCACTGATTGGGCTCAATAATTGATAAAAATAATTCTTCTTTTTTATTTTTATACAAATGATATGTTTCGCCAATAATGGGTTCAAATCCAAATTTAGCATTGTAAAGCAAGTCATTATATTGAAATTTCTCCATCAATAATTCATACTCTTTTTTAACTTCATCAAACTTTCCTTTGAGTATTTTATTTACTCTTCTTACACCATCTGCTGTCCAAGTCGCTGTGTTTGTTGGTTTGATTACTGGTGAACTTGCTGAAGTTCCATAAGGTTTTAAAGCAGCATCATACTTTTGTGTTTCTTCATTAAAAACAACCAAATCTGGTTTTTTTTCTGCGTCTTTATTCATACTGCAAAATTACGACAAAAAATAAATACTAAAATAGCTTTTTAGAAAACTTTAACGGGCAAAAATGTTAACGTTAAGAATTGAAATGGCATGCTTTTTTAATGTCAGTTCGAGTGATCTTGCTTTTGGGTGGAATTGTATTGAGAACAAATTAAAAAAGATAGAGTGAAAAACCTGCCTTGAGTTCTGAATGCTTTTAGAACAAAGTAATGTCCAAAAATTAACTCGTAAAAAAATCAAAAACGTTACTAATTGCGCTTGTTTTGGTTTTATAAAATTCGGTGTATGTGCATCTTTCGCAAGTGACACTTGTATATTTCTGATTTTGGATATCGAAAATTTTGGACAATGTGCCTCCAGTTGCTCGTAATTCGCCAACTTTATACCTTTTGTTATCGCATTTTGGGCAGGTGTAGTTTCTAATTTGATCGCTCATAATATATGGTGTTTATTTATTAGATGTTCAATTTACAATTTTGTTACAAAACTCTCAATAACAACGAAGTATTTTGTGTAATTTTGTCACATAATTTTGTATATAAAGAACATGTCTGAAGAGAATAAATCGCTCAATTTTTTAGAGCATATCATAGAAGAAGATTTAGCAAACGGAATGCCGAAAGAAAATTTACGCTTTCGTTTTCCGCCAGAACCAAATGGCTATTTGCACATTGGTCATACCAAAGCAATCGGAATTAGTTTCGGTTTGGGTGAGACTTATAATGCGCCTGTTAATTTGCGTTTTGATGATACAAATCCAGCAAAAGAAGAACAAGAATATGTAGATGCCATTAAGAAAGATATTTCTTGGCTAGGCTATTCTTGGGCAAATGAATGTTATTCATCAGATTATTTTCAACAGTTATTCGACTGGGCAATTTTGTTAATTAAAGAGGGAAAAGCCTATGTAGATTCTCAATCTTCGGAAGAAATGAGAGCACAAAAAGGAACACCAACTGCAATTGGAACCGACAGTCCTTTTAGAAATCGTTCTGTGAAAGAAAACATGGATTTGTTTCAAGGAATGAAAGATGGAAAATTTAAGGAAGGTGAGCATACTTTGCGTGCAAAAATCGATATGGAAAACCCGAATATGTTATTGAGAGATCCAATGATGTACAGAGTTATGTTTAAAACGCATCACAGAACTGGTGATGATTGGTGCATTTACCCAATGTACGATTGGACGCATGGCGAGAGTGATTATATTGAACAAATATCACATTCTTTGTGTTCTTTAGAGTTTAAACCTCACAGAGAATTATACAATTGGTTTCGTGATAATATATACGATTTTGGCAAAGCTAAATATCCGAATCCGCCAAAACAACGTGAGTTTTCTCGTTTGAATTTGAGTTATACAATTATGAGTAAACGGAAGTTATTAACTTTAGTTGAAAATGGAAATGTTGCAGGCTGGGACGATCCAAGAATGCCTACAATTTCTGGTTTAAGAAGACGTGGTTATACACCAAACTCCATAAAAAGTTTTATTGAAACTGTAGGTGTTTCTAAACGTGAAAACGTAATTGATGTTGCCCTTTTGGAATTTAAAATTCGTGAAGATTTAAACAAAACGGCAAATCGAGTGATGGCTGTTTTAGATCCTGTAAAAGTGATTATTGATAATTATCCTGAAGGACAAGAAGAACTTTTAACGGCTAACTATAATGATTACGAAGATGGTTTTGGAAGCAGAGAAGTTCCTTTTTCGAGAGAGATCTATATAGAAAGAGAAGATTTTAGAGAAGAAGCTAATAAAAAATTCTTCCGTTTAAAATTAGGAAAAGAGGTTCGTTTAAAAAACGCCTATTTTATTACAGCAACTAGCTGCGAAAAAGATGAAAACGGAGAAATTACAGTAATCCATTGTACGTATGATCCGTTAACTAAATCAGGAATGGATACAGAAGAAAGCAAGCGTAAAGTAAAAGGAACGCTGCATTGGGTTTCTGTAAAACATGCTTTAAAAGCAGAAGTAAGAGCGTATGATCGATTGTTTCTAGATGAAGCGCCCGACTCGCACAAAGACAAGGATTATATGGAGTTTGTAAATCCTAATTCTCTAGAAATAATTAATGCTTTTGTTGAGCCGAGTTTACAAACGGCAAAAATTGGCGAGCGTTTTCAGTTTCAACGTTTGGGTTATTTTAATGTTGATGATGACGCAACTGCTGAGCATTTAGTATTTAACAAAACTGTTGGATTACGAGATTCTTGGGCCGGAAAATAAAGCTTTACACAATAAATAGTAGTGAAAAAAGATAACTTTAAGAATAAGACAACTGGGCAATTAAAGATCAGTTTAAGAGTAATTAAAATCATTACAATTGCTTTGATTTGCGTCATCACCTTATTGTTATCGATAACGATTTATGGAATGGCAACGAAAGAGGATATTGGAACTTTTATCGCACCATTTGTGGTTGGTATTTCCTGCAGTGGTATACTTCCTTTACAGTTTATGCTGATGACAAGAATTAAAAGTGAATTAGCATCAAGAGCATAATATTTGTAGCAGATTGTCTCTGTTTTAAGAAATGCAATTTTGTTTACAACATAAATATTAATTTTAAAAACAGAACATCATGAAAAAAATAATCGTTTTAAGTTTATTAATTTTAGCTTCTTGTACTGAAAAGAAAGATGAAATTATTGCAGAAGTCGCTTGTGGTCAATGTCAATTTGACTTAACAACACAAGATGGATGTGATTTAGCAGTCAGAGTTGACGGCAAAGCTTATTTTGTTGAAGGATTTGAAATTGATGATTTTGGTGATGCTCACGACGAAAAAACTGGTTTTTGCGAAGTAATTAGAAAAGGTAAAGTAGCTGGTAAAATAGAGAACAATAAATTTATTGCTTCTTCGATAAAATTAGTTGATTAATTAAATTAATCAACTAATTTTATCTTACAAATCGATACGTTGCTTTTATTAAAAAAGTGTCTTCTAATTTGTTGTCTGTAATTTGATCTCGTAAACTTCTTGTTAAGGAATTTCTTGGGTCATCAAAAGTTACACCACCTCTTGACCAAACAAAAAATAGTTCAGATCCCGGTATATATTCCCATCTTGCGACTAAATTTGTACGTAATTGTACAAAAGAAAAATCGGGTTTATTAAAAGTATAATCTATGTTTCCATCTAAGTTTTCATCAATATTATACACTTCATTTGTTAATGAAATCTGAGTTGGTGTGTACATCGAAACTCGATCATCTATACTTGAAGCAGTTGATTGATTTACGTAATTAAAATTAGAGTACCTTCCTCTAGTAATATAAGGTTGTCCGTAAAACTGAATAGATATATTTGGATTGACACTATAACTTAAACGTAAGGTTGTCGATAAACTTTGCTTGTTAATTTCACCCAAAACATATCTTTTTTGATTGCCAAAATCTGTTGTTGTTACATATTGTGTTTTATCAATAGTCTTTTCGAATTCAGAATTTAAAGACACACTTAAAGCGTCAAACGGTTGATAATTCATTCTAAAAACATATTTATTTAAATTATTTACATCTTCTTCTGTTTTACGATCGATATAACCTGCCGTAAAACTCCATTTTTTAGTTTTATCAGACCCAAAGAAGAAGTATATAAAATCCTTATCTGCAAAACGCCATCGCGGACCCCCTCTTAAATAAGCGTTTTCATAGTTTGTAGGAACATGACCAAGACCTAATTTAGTAGACCAATTATTTATCCAATTTACAGATCCCTCTAATTTAATTTCCATTTGATTTTGATTTCCTTGAAAATCATACGTTGAAAATTGTTCTAATTGTAATTCAATACCTCTATATATTTTTGTGGGAACTTGCCATAAATATTTAATTTCTGAAGATTGAGTTATTTCATCTGTTTGACGTAAAAAACCAATATCATTTAATTCTAATTCTGGAGAACGCCAAACAAAACCGGCATTGTAACGCCAATTCCCACCACCTTGTTTTCCTGCTTCTATTCTACCTCCTGAACCTGTTAAAGACGTTCTTGTTGCATCTACTTCTAAATGTGAAGCATCTACTCTTTGAAATAACCTAGCAATTGAACGTTGTGTGTTTTCTATTGCTTCGGCACTTCCTAAAACATGACTCACTATTCCATTTCCTTCTAAATAATACTCTCTATCTCTCCAAGTATGTCTAAAATCAATTCCTCCTGTATATGCTGCTTTATGCAATTCTGAAAAATTACCATCTAAATTTCTATTGGTTGCCGTAAAAATACCACCTAAGTAAGAACTTCTTTCATTAAAATCTTTTTGAGCTCTAGCCACAAAGAAGTTTGTTAAAGGTTCTACAATTTCTTCTCTTGTACCTCCACTTGTTTCTCTAATTTCTGCATATTCATTTGAAGTAACACTCTCTAAAACACCTATAGACCAACCATTTTGTGTTTTCCCTGAAAATTTTGCAGCTCCTAAAATCGTTGAATTAATTGGCTCTTTGGCATATTCTCCCGTTGATAAGTTAGCACTTCTATGAGGATTTCTTCCAATTCTTCTACTATAGAAAAGGTTATCCCTTCCATTTGCAAACTCAAAATCAAAGATATTTTTATTCTCGACGAAAAAGGGCCTTTGTTCTTTAAAAAAAATTTGAAAACCATCTAAAGCAATTGCTCCAGGGTCTGCTTCTACTTGCCCAAAATCTGGATTGATTGTTAAATCTAACGTTAAATCGTTTGTAATTCCGATTTTAGCATCCAAACCACCATTTATTTTAAAATCACTTCCATCTCTGTAAGGATTTCCTGCTTCTGCAGGATAAGAGTCGTATTGTAAAACTGTAAAAGGCTGAATTTCTAATTGTTTTTGAGGAACTAAATCAACCAAACCATGTAACTCCCCTGATTCACTAACCCAACCAGCTTGATCATTCGGAATTCTCTGCCATAAAGAAAGTTCGTTTTTTCTAAAAATTTGTCGAACTACATTAAATCCCCAAATTTGTTCTTTTGCATTGCCAAAACGCAATTGACTAAAAGGAATTTTCATTTCCGCAGTCCATCCTTTGTCATTTACTTTCGCATTTGTATACCAAATAGGATTCCAGCTTGCATCAATATTATTCCCATTTCCTGTGGCAATCTCTTCACCTTTAACACCAGCTGCGGTTGTTGTAAAAATGAACGCTGTTCTTTTATCATGATAACTATCTATCATAACATTTACTCTATCACCTGCAAAACCATCTCTTCTTGTTAATCTTTGTTGAATTAATTCTGGATTTTTATCAAAAGCTACAATGGCGACGTACAAAAACTTTGCATCATAAATTACTTTAAACTTTGTTTGATGTGTTGGTTCAGTACCTTCATTCGGAGTCTTCTCTACAAAATCTGACGACCACTCTACGGTATTCCAAGCATCTTCAGAAATTTCACCATCAATAACTGGTGTTTTTACCAATTTTTTAGTGGTATAGATTCTCTTCATAATTTTGTTGACAGGAGTATCTTGTGCAGTTAAATTAAGGGTACAAAAAGCAGTAAGTATGAGTATTAAACTATAAAATTTTATTGATTTTTGAGTTAATTTCATCATTGAAAACAGGTTCTTTATGAAGGTTTAAAGCGCTAACAAAAGTACCTTTCTATTTTCTTAAGGTTATGTTAATTTTAAACCGGGAATTTTGGAGAATAAAAAGTCGTTAAAATATTCTAAAACACTATTTGTCAATCAAATAAATAGCATTATATTTGCACTCCTTTTTTAAGGAAAATGTATTATTATTAATAAACAAAAACTAATAGTGTAATTATGAACACATTAAGTTACAAAACAGTATCAGCAAACAGCGCTACCGTAAACAAGGAGTGGGTTTTAGTTGATGCAGACGGGCAAACGTTAGGTCGTCTATCTTCTAAAATAGCAAAGCTAATTAGAGGTAAGTACAAACCAAATTTTACTCCTCACGTAGATTGTGGAGACAACGTGGTTGTTATTAACGCAGAAAAAATTGTTTTAACCGGTAAAAAATGGACTGACAAATCTTACATTCGTCACACAGGTTACCCAGGAGGACAAAGATCGCTAACTGCAACAGAAATGTTTGGAAAAAATCCTACAAGATTAATCGAAAAAGCAGTTAAAGGAATGTTACCTAAAAATATTTTAGGAGCAGCACTTTACAGAAACTTGTATGTTTATGCAGGGACAGAGCACAAACACGCAGGTCAAGCACCTAAAGCTATTAATCTTAACGATCTTAAATAATGGATACAGTTCACAAAATAGGTAGAAGAAAAACGGCAGTTGCTCGTATTTATCTTTCAGAAGGTAAGGGGAACATTACTGTAAACAAAAAAGACTATAAGAGTTATTTTACTACAGGTACTTTACAGTATAAAGTACAACAACCTTTAATGTTAACAGAAAACTTAGAATCTTATGATATCAAAGTTAATGTATACGGAGGTGGAGTTACAGGACAAGCAGAAGCGATTCGTTTAGCAATCACTAGAGCATTAGTTTCTATTGATGCAGATCACAGAATTATCTTAAAACCAGAAGGTTTATTAACACGTGATCCAAGAATGGTTGAACGTAAGAAATTCGGTCAGAAAAAAGCACGTAAAAAATTCCAATTCTCGAAACGTTAATATCTTTGCAGAATTCATTTTGCACTATATTATATCGAGAACTGTTATTATTATACATAATTAATATTAAACAGTTT
>LAQA01000008.1:24899-25592 GCA_000981625.1 Flavobacteriaceae bacterium ASP10-09a | reverse complement strand
ATAAACTTTTTAAGCTTTCTATAGTAGATAACTTTGCCTAATAACTTTAAAGCAGTATCTTTTTTGAGATTTTTTTATAAAACCGATAATTTTAAATATACTTTTAGGTATGAGACACCTATTTATGGCGGGTTGAAATTTCACCATTTATAAGAATTGTGGGTATTTATTTTATTCCTTTACTTTCTAATGGTATTGGCGCTAAAAGGTTTTAAATATGAGTATTTAGCTCCTTTGAAAGGAACGGCTATGATAGCTTTTCCTGATAAAGAAGGGTATGTTCAATGGCAGAAAACAGCTGAAATACTAAATGAGAAAGGTTTTGAAATAGAAGTATCTAAATTACTTGAAAATAAGGAGTATGATGATGGCTGGGATTTAGTAGATGTACTTAACTATGAGAGTAAAAAATAGTTTACACGAAGAGATAAAGGTTAACCCCTGCACGAAGTTATATAACCCTAAACAAAACATAGGCATAACATATAGTATAACTAACTTATTTACAGGTAATTAAACCCTTTTTAAGTTGTATAAAGTCAGAATATAAATTATTTTAAATAGTTAGATGTTTTGAGGTTTTAGGTAATACCCTATTCTACGGAGACTAATTCTAAAAAGAAAGTCATATTTTTTAGACAAGGGGTTTTTAATTTTAATTCAGCTACTTCCAGTTCTCTTAAATACGTTAAA
>LAQA01000008.1:178-24605 GCA_000981625.1 Flavobacteriaceae bacterium ASP10-09a | reverse complement strand
CCAACCATTCCGTTTTCATTCATTTTCTTTTTAAAATGAGGAACTACGTATTTCTTCATTTCTTTTGATACTACATCAACATCATCTGGTGTTGCAAAATTGAGAAGAACGTATGCTGCAGGACCTGTATTAGGAATAGACATTTCCATTTTATAGGTATAACTTCTATCGAATTTATATTTTGAATTATTGCTAAAAAGGATATCTGGCTTCAAACCAAGTACTTCTTCTGAGTTATTCCACCAAGCTTTATTATTTGCGGCAGTCTCTATGTCTGGATAAATATTTACCCACATGAAATTATAATCATCTGGGCCTAAATTGGTGCTTTGCAATAAAGCCCATCCTACAAGTTTATTGTTCTTTACAGCATTTTGTGCTATTTTTTTACTGTAATTCATCTCTATATCAAGAAATTGCTTGATGTCTTCTTGTTCAACCTTAACAGGATTAAGCACTACAATTTGTGCAGACAATACATTTACACTTAAGAGCATAAACAAACTAAAAAAAACATTTTTTTTCATTCTAAATTTATTTTTGATTAAGAACAATAGTACAAATAATTAGTTGCATTTAAAGACTAAATAAAATATTATCAATAAAAATATAATTTTAAGAGCTATTCTTTATCAAAAACACTTGTCATACGACAAAAAAAGCTGGTTTTATTTAGATAATCATATCACTAAAATAGAAAAGTTCAATCTTTATTCAATTGATATGTTCTTTGTGGAGGTATGTTATAATTCAATAGAGAATAAAATTACTAATATAAACAGTTTTAAAAGTGGTCATTTATTAGATAGGTCCTCAAATATTGATAATTGTAGAATGTAAACTAAATAAAAAAGCACCTCAATTAAGAAGTGAGTAGTGCTATAACTTGAAGCCTTTCGGCAAAAAGGTCATATCCAAATATAGTATTTTAAAATATTTTATAATAAAGTTTAATCTATTGGTTAAGCCATAAGCATATTATCCTTTTTTAATACTACTACTTAACCTCAGAAATTACATGTATTTATAAAGTAATTTCCTAAAGAAAACTGCGGAAAGACACAGTTTAGATAAACTTAGAAAGCAAATTAAATTTATTAGTTTTGAAAAAAAAATATTATTAAAAAAGAATTATGAAAGACAGAACTACAGCAATTTTACTTTGCTTTTTTTTAGGAGCATTTGGTGTACATAGATTTTATCTTGGACAAACAGGAAAGGGTATATTCTACTTTTTTACTTTAGGCTTGATGGGTTTACTACCAATTTTAGATTTTCTTATTTGGTTATTAGGCTCAAATGAAAGTTTTGACGGTAAGTTTAATGTACAGGCCATTCAAAAAGAACAAATGAATATCCAAAAAGAAATATTAAACGGGTTTAAGAAGAAATAGACTTCGTTAGTCATTAATTAACAGTTAGAAACCCTGCAGAAATGTAGGGTTTTTTTTGTGGTTGATGAGTGTTTTATATCTTCAGGTTATGAAAAGAGAGAAAAAGAGAATTATTAATAATTTTTATTGATTCCTTATTTAATAGTTAATTTCAATTATTGATTAATCAATTTTTTTCAATTTCTAAAGTTTATTAATTAACTGAATTTTCATGAAAATAATAGGCATAATTAGTAAGGATTCTTGAATTATCGGAAACATTTAGGGTTATTTAATTAAAAACCCTTGAAAATCAATTGATTAACAAGGGTTATCGTACTCAAGGCGGGAATCGAACCCGCACTTCCGAAAAAACTGGATTTTGAATCCAGCGCGTCTACCAATTCCGCCACTTGAGCTAGTAAATAAATCAGATTGCAAACTTACTAAATATTTTTAGTTTTTAAAGTGAAAAAATAAATTTCAAACTCAATAAATAATTTCTATTTTTGTGTTCTCACAACAACACAACAAAAAACAACTAAATGCCTACGAATCAACTATCACCAAAACTCTTTGCATGTAGACAAAGTATCGTTTTGGCAGAAAAAATTGCTAAAGAATACAACACTACATTAGGAAATGTAAATACCACTTATTTTAGCGACGGAGAATTTCAGCCTGCTTTTGAAGAATCTGTTCGAGGAAGAAGAGTTTTCATTATAGGGTCAACTTTTCCGAATGCAGACAACTTAATGGAAATGTTACTAATGTTAGATGCGGCTAAAAGAGCATCAGCTAGACACATTACTGCTGTTATGCCATATTTTGGTTGGGCTAGACAAGACAGAAAAGACAAACCAAGAGTTGCAATTGGAGCAAAATTAGTGGCAAATTTATTGCAGTCTGCAGGAGCTACAAGAATTATGACGATGGATTTACATGCAGACCAAATTCAAGGTTTCTTTGAAAAGCCAGTAGATCATTTGTTTGCTTCAACTATTTTTATGCCTTACATTAAAAGTCTAAAATTAGATAATTTAACAATTGCATCTCCAGATATGGGAGGTTCTAAGAGAGCGTATGCATACTCTAAGCATTTACATTCGGATGTTGTAATTTGTTACAAACAGCGTAAAAAAGCCAATGTAATTTCACATATGGAATTGATTGGAGATGTTCAAGGAAAGAATGTAATCTTAGTTGATGATATGATTGATACTGGAGGAACATTAGCACATGCAGCTAATTTAATGAAAGAAAGAGGTGCTTTAAGTGTTAGGGCGATTTGTACACACCCAATTTTATCAGGTGGAGCCTACGAAAAAATTGAAGATTCTGCTTTAACAGAGTTAATTGTTTCAGATACAATTCCTTTAAAGAAGAAGACTTCTAAAATAAAAGTGGTATCTTGCGCGCCATTATTTGCGGATGTTATGCACAAAGTACAGGATAATACTTCAATTAGTGGACAATTTTTAATGTAAATTTTTAATAAAGAAAGTAATGAAATCAATTACAATTAAAGGATCAAAAAGAGAAAGCGTAGGTAAAGTAGCAACGAAAGCCTTACGTAATGCTGGTATGGTTCCTTGCGTTATATACGGAGGAAAATCACCAATACATTTTTCAGCAGAAGAAAAAGCGTTTAAAAACTTGGTGTACACTCCAAATGTATACACAGCAAGTATTAACGTTGATGGACAAAAAATAGCTGCAATTTTACAAGACATTCAGTTTCACCCAGTAACAGACAGAATTATTCATGTAGATTTTTATCAGTTATTTGATGATAAAGAAGTTACAATGAAGATTCCTGTAAAATTAACAGGTACTTCACCTGGAGTATTAAATGGTGGTTCTTTACGTTTTACAAATCGTAAATTAAAAGTAAAAGCATTACCAGCTAATTTACCAGATTCTGTAACTGCAGATATTTCTGGGTTAAAAATTGGGAGTAAATTAGTTATATCATCATTGTCAACTGATGGTTATACATTTATGCATCCAGATAACACAGTTGTAGTGCAAGTAAGAACTTCTCGTAACGCAACTGCAGAAGATGAAGCTGAAGAAGAAGTAGCTACAGAAGCTGCTGCAGAGTAAATTTTGCAAACATAATTTATAAAAAGCGTTACAAATCTGTAACGCTTTTTTATTTTAGTATTTTTACCAAATGAGACTAAGAAACTTCTTTTGTAAATTATTTGGTATAAAAGTTGAAACTAAAGATGAATTGATGAAGAAATTTTTAATTGTTGGTTTAGGTAATATTGGTGATAAATACACGAATACACGTCATAATATAGGCTTTAAAATTGTTGATGAGGTTGCCGATGAATATAAGGCGACTTTTGAAACAGAGAAGTTAGGAGACGTTGCTACTTTTCGTTTTAAAGGAAGAACTTTCATCCTATTAAAGCCAAGTACATTTATGAACTTAAGTGGAAAAGCTGTAAAATATTGGATGGATAAAGAAAATATTGCTGTTGATAATTTATTAGTTGTTACGGATGATTTAAATATCGATTTTGGCACCATAAGAATTAAAGCAAAAGGAAGTGATGGTGGGCATAACGGACTTAAAGATATTCAAGACAAATTAGGAACTAACATATACCCACGTTTTCGTTTTGGTGTCGGTAGCGATTACTCTAAAGGTCGTCAAGTCGATTATGTTTTAGGCGAATGGAATAAAGAAGAAACAAGCTTACTAATAGAACGCTTACCAATGTCAGCAAAAATAATTACTTCTTTTGGCACAGCAGGTTTAGCAAATACAATGAATACATTTAATGGAAAATAAAAACAGTAACATTCTCCTAAAGTTTCAGGCTTAGCATTTAGAAGCTTAATTATCACTAGCAAACCATTCTGCAAAACTTGAATCTGTTTCTTGCAGTTTAATAGAATGTAGCTTAATGTTTTCAGGTAATCTATTCTTAACTTTCTTTGCAAAATCGATTACCATCATTTCACTTGTTGGTTGATAATCTGCTAACAAAACATGATGTCCTCTATCAATTAATTCCTTTGCTAGCTCAACATGAGGTGTATTCTTGTTAAACACAGTTGCATGGTCAAAAATATCTACAATTTCTTCGTTTACAATCTTTTTTAAATCACTGAAATCGATCACCATTCCAAATTTTACATTGGTACTGTCTGATATTGGCTTACCTGAAACTGTTACAGAAAGTTTGTAGGAATGGCCGTGAACGTTTTTACATTTTCCGTCATAACCATATAAAGCATGACCCGTTTCAAAATTAAACTGTTTAGTAATTCTAATTGTGTTCATTAACGTTTGTTTCTAAATTTGTTGTAAAAATAGACAATAACTAAGCCTATTGCTAATCCTAAAAATAAATAATCTCCTCCCATTTTTGTAATTTTATGTTCCTAATCTACTAAAAAATCTTGTAAAATCTCAGCAATTTTTCTATTATCAGATAATTGTGGAATCTTATTTTGTCCTCCAAATTTACCAATAGATTTCATATATTCATGAAAACCACCTTTTTTAATTTTTCGAATAATTAAGGGGCGTAATATTTTTCCTTCAATTAAATCGAAATAATAAATATTTTGTGCTTGCATTGAAGCATCAATTTTTGAAGCAAAAGCTGATAAATTTTCGGGCTCATTTTCAAACTCTATAAACCATTCGTGATACGGCAAACCATTTTCAGGATTTACTTGAGGTGCCACAGTAAATTCACTAATATTAATATTTGTTTCTAAAATTGAATCGTTCAAAGCTTTCTCAACTTCCTTACCAATAACATGTTCGCCAAAGGCGGATATAAAATGTTTGATTCTACCAGTAACTTTTATTCTATAGGGTTTTGTTGATGTAAATTCAATAGTGTCACCAATATTATATCCCCAAAGACCTGCAGTTGTGTTTAAAATAATTACATAGTTCACTCCGATTTTTACATCTTTTAAAGAAATCCTTGTCGGATTTTCATCAAAAAATTCAGTTGAAGGGATAAACTCATAAAAAATTCCTGAGTTTAATTGCAACAACATTCCTTTTTCTGTTTGCGAGTCTTGATAGGCAATAAATCCTTCTGAGGCAGGATATAACTCTATATAATCTATTTTTTTACCAATTAAACTTTCGAATTTATTTTTATAAGGTTCAAAATTTACACCTCCATAAATGAAGAAATTAAAATTTGGATATAATTCTGAAATTGATTTTCCTGTTTTTTCAATCAGTTTTTCAAAATACATTTGTACCCAAGAAGGAATGCCACTAATCACAGACATGTCTTCATTAATAGTTTCTTCTACAATTGCATTTACTTTTGTATCCCAATCTTCAATACAGTTGGTTTCCCAACTTGGTAGTCTGTTTTTTAATAAATATTTAGGAACATAATGTGCCACAATTCCACTTAACCTACCAAGTTTAACACCATTTTTATCACTTAAAACAGGGCTTCCTTGTAAAAAAATCATTTTGCCATTTACAAAACTTGCATCTTTTTTCTCTGCTATATAAAACAGCAAGGCATTTTTTGCTGCTTTAATATGAGTTGGCATAGATTCTTTGGTGATAGGAATATATTTAGCACCAGAAGTTGTGCCAGAAGTTTTTGCAAAATAAAGAGGTTTTCCTGTCCAAAGAACATCTGCTTCACCAGCGACGATTCTATCTACATAAGCTCTTAATCCTTCGTAATCAGTAACTTTTACACGATTTTTAAAATCATCATAAGAAACAATATTTTTAAAATCATGATCTAACCCAAAAGCAGTGTTTTTTGCTTTCGAAATTAGGTTCTTAAAAACTTTGTCTTGTGTTTTATGAGGGTTATTTGCCCACTTAAGAACTTTTCTCGTTGCAACTTTGGCAAACGGAATTGCAAATATAGATTTTATGCTCATTATTTAAAATCGATGAAATTTATAGGGTTTATTGCATAGCCGCCACTCCAAAGTTCAAAATGAAGATGTGGGCCAGTTGTAAGTTCTCCTGTAGACCCGACACTAGCAATTACTTCTCCTGATTTTACAAAATCCCCTTGTTCTTTTAATAGGTTCCCGTTGTGTTTGTATACAGAAGTATAGTTATAGGCGTGTTTTAAGATAATTACATATCCAGTTTCTGTTGTCCAACCAGAAAAAATAACAGTCCCATCTGCAGTCGCTTTTACGGCTGTATTTTTTTTAGCAACAATATCTACAGCTAAATGATTTTTTTGAGAATCAAAACCTTCAGAAACTGAACCATTTAAAGGAGCAAAAAAAACGATTTTTACACTTGTTTCTGCATTGTTTTGAATTGGAAAACGATCTTGACTTTCTATCTTTTCTCTAAAAAGAGAATCTTCTCTGGTAGCATTTAATAAGCTATCCTGAATATTAATTCTTTCTAATAAGTTTACAGAATCTATAGCTTCTGCTTCGATTTCACCGGTTAAAATAGGTTGTAATGCTTTTGTAAAATCTCGTAAAACATCTAATTTCCTTTTTAATGAATCTGTTTGAAAAGCCAGTTTTGTTGCTTTTATTTTTAAGTCTGTAGATGAATAGCCTGGAATGTACTCTTTTACAGGCGTAAACGTGATGAAAAACGTAGTAACTAAAATTAATAAAAAAGAAAAAACACCACCCAGAACAAATACATTTAATAAAGATAATTTTAAAGAAAAACGCTCTTGAAAAGTGTCTTCATTTAAAACAACCAGCCTGTATTTGTCAGTTAGTTTTTGTTTTAATTTTCCTTTTTGCTTATTTTGATTTTCCAAAAAATGTGTTTTGAGTGCTTTTTAATTACAACGTAAAAATAGCGAAACTATTTTTTATAAAAATTCATTTCATCTAAGTATTCCCAAACTTTCTTACTTAATAAAGGTTTAATGTTTTTATTCTCTTTAATTCCGTTTCTGATCATTGTTGACGAAATTTGCACAATTGGCGCATCAACTTTATGAATCTTTGGATGATTTTTAAATTGATGTTCTATGTCTCCTTCGGTAATTCTTGGATACACATATATGTGATGGTGCTCTAAAATACTCTCATAATTTTTCCATTTATGAAAACTTTTTAAATTGTCTTCTCCCATAATTAAACAAAATTCTTTGTTTGGGAATACTTCAGAAATATGTGCTAATGTATAAACGGTGTAATTTGGTTGTGGTAATTTAAACTCAATATCAGAAGGTTTAATTTTAGGATAACCTTCAGTTGCTCTGTAGACTAACTCAAAACGATGGTTGTTATCTAGTAATGAGTTTTTCTTTTTAAAAGGATTATGAGGGGTTACAACCATCCATATTTCATCTAAATCTGAATGTTCGACCATGTGATTGGCAATAATTAAATGCCCAACATGAATTGGATTGAATGTACCAAAATATAATCCTATTTTCATTTTATTTGAGATGATAGAAGAAAGAAATTTTTCTGCCTCCTTATTCCTTTATTTTTTATTTTGGCTCTAAGAAATCTGAAACTAATTCTTCTGCTTCTTTTAAAGCAACGTCTAGTTCGTAGTTTTTAATAATTTTATCAAATTGTGGAGCAGTTGCTAATTCTACAGAAGCTTTTGCAATTCGCATATTTATTTTTTCTTCACTTTCAGTTTTTCGTTTTTTCAAACGTATTTTTAATTCATCGACACTTGGTGGTTTTACAAAAACAGACAAAGTTTCTTCTGGATATTTCTTTTTAATACGCAATCCTCCAACGACATCAATATCAAAAATAACATGTTTTTTTAATGCCCAAATACGGTCAATTTCACTTTTTAAAGTTCCATAGAAATTATCTCTATACACTTCTTCCCATTCTAAAAATTGATCGCTTTTAATATTATTTTTAAATTCTTTTAAAGAAATAAAATAATAGTCTTCCCCATCTTTTTCAAAACCTCGAGCTTCTCTGGAGGTTGCTGATATAGAAAACTCTAAATTGAGTTTTTCTTGTTTTAATAAATGACGAACAATTGTAGTTTTACCTGAGCCAGAAGGCGCAGAAAAGACAATTAACTTCCCTTTAAAATCTGACATTTACAATACGTTTAAAATCTGTTCTTTAATCTGTTCTAGCTCGTTTTTCATTTGAATTACCGCTTTTTGCATCGGTGCGAAATTAGCTTTAGAGCCAGTTGTATTTATTTCTCTTCCCATTTCTTGAATAATAAAACCTAGCTTTTTACCATTAGAATCTGGTGTTTCTAATGTTTGTAAGAAATAATCTAGATGATTTGCCAAACGAACTTTCTCTTCATTAATATCTAATTTTTCTAGATAATAAATCAATTCTTGTTCAAAACGATTTTGATCAGTTTCAACTTTTAAATCATCAATGGCTTTTTGCAAACGCACTTTTACGTTTTCAATTCTATCGCCATCAAAAGAATACACTTCTTCTAAATATTTTTTGATATTGGTTATCCTTTCTCTAAAATCTATCTCTAAAGAAGCAGCTTCATCAATTCTATATTGTACAATTTCCTTAATAGCTTCATCAATATTTTGATTGATGAGGTTCCATTCGTTTTCATCTAATTCTTCCCGCTCAGTTTTTAATGCATCTGGCATTGTAATTGCCATTCTTAAAAGCGTTACATCATCAGAAGTTTCTGTTTGAACAACGTTTCTTAATTGCTGAATGTATTGTTTTACAACACCATGATTTATAGTTGTAGAGGTTTCATCGGCAGTCATTTCAACAAAAATCGAAAAATCTACTTTTCCTCTCACTAAAGAACTTGCTAACTTTTTACGAACAGTTAATTCTTTTTCTTTATAGTAAGAAGGGATTCTAACGTTTAAATCTAAGTTTTTACTATTTAAAGATTTTATTTCTATGGTAACTTTTTTGGTAGGCAGCTGTAAAACAGATTTTCCATAACCAGTCATAGATTGAATCATACAATCGTTGTTTTTAAATGAGCAGCAAAGGTAAGTCTTTATTTTGTTGGTTTCTCTACTTGTCTGATAACTAAATACACACCTAGAAATATAATAATTGTTACCAAAAATTTGATTAGATTTAGAGATTTACTTCTAGTAATTAACATCTAAGTAGTTGCGATTACTAGCTTTAAAATCAGTGGTTAATTCCCTTGTTGCTGAGTTTTTGCTAAACTTCCTCTATTTGTTGTTTCTACTTTACTAAAACTTTTACCTCAGTATTATTAAAACACAAAAAAGACTATTTTTTTTTAAATTTTAATTAATAGTTTAATTTTTTGCTATTTACAAGATACAAATTTTATATTATTACATTTATTATTATAAATTATCAAATGAAAATACACCACATAGGAGAAAATAATTCGGTTTTAAATACTTTTATTTCTGAAATCAGAGATCATAAAATTCAAAAAGATTCTTTACGTTTTAGAAGAAATATAGAACGAATTGGAGAAGTTTTAAGTTATGAATTAAGTAAAGGTCTCTCGTATTCTGGTGTTGATGTTGAGACTCCTTTAGGTAAAAAGAATGTGCAATTGCCTTATAATGATTTGGTTTTATGCTCAATTTTAAGAGCTGGTTTACCTCTGCATCAAGGGTTATTGAACTATTTTGATAAAGCTGAAAATGCATTTATATCTGCATATAGACATCACCCTAAAGATAATGCTGAATTTGAAATTGTCGTAGAGTATTTCGCATCACCTAAAATAGACAATAAAACCTTGTTATTGGCAGATCCAATGTTGGCAACGGGCCAATCTTTAGTGGCAGTCTATGAGGCTATAAAAAAACATGGAACTCCAAAAGAACTGCATATCGTTGTTGTTATCGGCTCAAAAGAAGGTGTTGATTTTATTGAAAAAAACTTCCCAGAAAACACCCATTTATGGATTGCAACGATTGATGATGAGTTAAATAGCAAAGGCTATATTGTACCTGGCTTGGGTGATGCGGGTGATTTGGCTTTTGGAGAGAAATTATAGAAAAAAACCAAGGTAAATACTGCCTATTAAAAAGGCATATAAAACTAAGTTTTTAATAATTTTTTTCTTTATTAATTCAATTCCGTTTGCAATAATTACCGAAACAGGAAACAGCACATAAATAATTTCAGCTCCATTTTTTACAGGCAGCAAAACCAAAAAGAGAATTCCTAAGAGTAAATTAATAATCAGTAAATACCAACTTCTTCTAAAGGTGTTGCTTACTGCTATTGTTTCTATTGTTTTAAAAATTACAGAAAAAAAAGAGACGGTAAAAATACTGATAATAAGCCAAAAGTATTTTGGAGCTTCATAAATTTGAAAGTCAAGATTGGAGTTAAAACTAAAAAGTTGGGTAAATTCTTGAGTTTTATCAATCCAGAAAAAGTAAGTAAAATAAAGAAATACAGGAGTTATAAAGCCAATAATTGGGGTAAAAATTGTGTGAATCGTTATTTTTTGATGCAAGAAAGTTCCAGTAAAAATTAGAATCAAAAATAAAATAGAGAAAGGCTCTATAGTAAATAAAATACCTAGCCATAAACCGCTATCAAATAACTTTTGGATTACTTTTTTAGAGGTTCTAAGACTGTATGTTTTTCTTAAAAAAAGTAAGTAAACAATTGCTAAAATTAAACTTTTGTAATTTGTTAATTCAGGTAAAAGACAAATAGTAAAAAGAGTGAAAAGATAGTATGCGTAAGAATTATCAAAAGTTAATTTGTTTTTATTTAGTATAAAATTATAGAAGAAAAAGACACCCAAAAAGAGGAGTAGTATAAAGGCACATTTTAAAAGTTTATCTAGTGTAAAACCATCATTAAAAATAGTAAAAAAGACACTAGTCGAGAAGCAAATAAAAAACAAAATCAATAACCCTATAAAATTGATTGGTTTAGTTTTGTTTAAAAAATTGGCTAGCATTGATTCTTTTGTTATTTTTGCAGTGTAAAGATAATTAAGTTATGATAGCAAGCAATATTTTTAGATGGATTGGTAGTTTATTTACTGATTTATTATTCATCCCTTTTAACAAATTACGTTTAGATATTGCCACAGCAGATTTAGGCTGGTGGGTGTCAAACGCCGTGAACTGGATTTTTATTTTAGTTCTATTAGTTTTATTTGCATATTGGATGAAAGAATCTAGGTCGTTCATAAAAGCAGGAACAGAGGATAAAGCTTAAATTCAAATCTTGGGAAGCAAAAACAAACTTAAACGTTTCAATGAAAATGAAACGTTCAAAAATGTCATTCAACCTACAAGAGAAGAAGTTGTTACTAACTTTTCTTTAAAAGGTAAATGGCATTCTTTTTTTAAAAACGATAATCCTATTGTTGTTGAACTAGGCTGTGGTAAAGGTGAATATACAATTGCATTAGCCAGAAATAACCCTAATAAAAATTTTATTGGAATTGATATAAAGGGAGCTCGTTTTTGGAGAGGAGCTAAAACTGCGATAGAAGAAAATCTAGAAAATGTAGCTTTTGTAAGAACTCAAATTGAGTTGGTCGACTTTATTTTTACCGAAAATGAAGTTTCAGAAATTTGGATTACGTTTCCAGATCCGCAAATAAAATACCAGCGTACAAAGCATAGAATGACGAATACTAGCTTCCTTAAAAAATATCATCATATTTTAAATGAAGAAGGTATTATGAATTTAAAAACAGATTCTGAATTTATGCATGGTTACACACTCGGTTTGTTGCATGGAGAAGGACATGAAGTGTTATATGCAAATCATACGGTATATAAAAATGAAGGCGCTCCTAAAGAAGTTACAGAAACACAAACTTTTTATGAAAATCAATACTTAGAAGTTGATAAGCCGATTACCTACATTAAATTTAGATTGAAGTATTAAGTCTCATTGCGAAACTTGATAAAGTTGAAGTAATTTATGCCTAATTTTAGTTAAGTAAAAAAACGTAAATACTTTTTTATATATTTACTTTATGAAAAAAACTGACAATTTTTTTGATAGAGTTTACGAAATAGCTCGCTTAATCCCTTTTGGGAGAGTGACTAATTATGGCGCAATTGGAGCTTATTTAGGAGCAGTTAGATCTGCGAGAATGGTTGGTTGGGCAATGACTAAAGCACATAATTTAGGAGATGTGCCTGCGCACCGAGTGGTCAATAAACAAGGATTACTAACAGGTAAACATCATTTTGATGGTACAAATTTAATGCAACAGCTATTAGAGAATGAAGGTATAGTTGTTATTGATAATCAAATCCAAGATTTAGAAAAAGTGTTTTGGGATCCTATAAAAGAACTGAAATAAATTCCCCTTATCCATCAATAAATAATCACAATCTATTCCCCTTAATTTCTTGTAAGTAAGCTGTATCTTTGTCATCTAGATTAAATTAAAATAGTCTAAATAGGAACAAATTCATGAGTTTTAAAAAAGAAGATATATACAAGGCATTAGAAACTATAACAGCTCCTGGAGAAGGTAAAAGTTTGGTGGAAAATAAAAATGTTACAAACGTTGTTACTTTTGGTGATGAGGTGGAGGTAGATGTAATTATCAGTAATCCAACCTTACAAGCTAAAAAGAAAATTGAAGCAGAAATTTTAAAAGCAATTAAAACAAATGTTGGCGAGCAAATTACTGTAAAAGTAAACGTTAAAGTAGAAAAGCCTGTCGCTAAAGAAAATCCGAATCAAATTAGAGGCAAAGAGATTCCGAATATAAAAAATATTATTGCAATTGCTTCTGGTAAAGGAGGCGTTGGAAAATCTACAATAACAGCAAATACTGCAATTTCTCTAGCAAAAATGGGTTTTAGTGTCGGGGTTTTAGACGCAGATGTTTATGGACCATCACAACATATTATGTTTGATGTAGAAAAAGCAAAACCACTTTCTGTAAATGTTGATGGGCGTTCAAAAATGAAACCTGTAGAGAATTACGGAGTAAAGTTGTTGTCATTAGGTTTCTTTACAAATCCAGACGAAGCAGTAATTTGGAGAGGGCCAATGGCTTCTAAAGCTTTAAATCAATTAATTTTTGATGGTGCTTGGGGTGAGTTAGATTTTTTACTGATAGATTTACCTCCAGGAACAGGAGATGTGCATTTATCAATTGTACAAGCGTTGCCAATTAATGGCGCTGTTGTAGTTAGTACACCACAAAATATTGCATTAGCAGATGCTAAAAAAGGTGTAGCAATGTTTCAGCAAAAAAACATTAATGTTCCTGTTTTAGGAATTATTGAGAATATGGCTTACTTTACTCCAGAAGAATTACCAAACAATAAATATTATATCTTTGGAAAAGATGGAGCAAAGAATTTAGCAGAAGATATTAAAACAAGGTTTTTAGGTGAAATACCATTAGTACAAAGTATTCGTGAGTCTGGAGATGTTGGACATCCTGTTGCTTTGCAAGAAGGAACCGTTTTACAAAAATCATTTAATGATATTACGAAAGAAATGGTTGCAGAGTTGTTAAAAAGAAATGCAAATTTACCGCCAACAGAAGTAGTTAGAATTACAACAATGAGTGGTTGTAGTGCAGTTAAAAAATAAATTATGACAGCAGAAGAGACATTAAACAATGTTGAAAAAGCATTAGATGAAATTCGTCCTTTTTTAATTAGTGATGGAGGAAACATCAAGCTACTTTCTATCGAAAATAACATTGTAAAGGTTCAGTTAGAAGGTGCTTGTACAGGTTGTTCTGTAAATCAAATGACCTTAAAAAACGGTGTGGAAGCAACGATAAGAAAGTATGTGCCACAAATTGAAGAAGTAATAAATGTAACCTAGATTTTAATGTGATAAATATCACATATATTGGTTATTGATTTAGTTATTTTTGCGTATTATTTTTATTTAGAATTTAATGATTACAACAGATATATTAATTATTGGTGCTGGGCCAACAGGATTATTTACCGTTTTTGAAGCAGGTTTATTGAAATTACGGTGTCATTTAATTGATGCATTACCACAATCAGGTGGTCAATGTTCAGAGATTTATCCTAAGAAACCTATTTACGACATTCCTGCATATCCAGAAATTCTAGCGGGTGACTTAACCGATAAATTAATGGAACAAATTAAACAATTTGAACCAGGTTTTACATTAGGAGAACGTGCAGAAACCATTGAAAAACAAGAAGACGAAACGTTTATTGTTACAACAAATAAAGGCACAAAACACCAAGCGAAAATTGTTGCAATTGCTGGTGGTTTAGGAAGTTTTGAACCTAGAAAACCACCCATTCCGAATATTATAAATTTTGAAGATAAAGGTGTAGAGTATATTATTCGTGATCCAGAATTTTATAGAAATAAAAAAGTAGTTATTTCTGGAGGTGGAGATTCTGCTTTAGATTGGTCTATATTTTTAACAGATATTGCTTCTTCTGTAACTTTAATTCATAGAAGAAACGAATTTAGAGGCGCTTTAGATTCTGTAGATAAAGTTCAAGAATTAAAAAATGCGGGTAAAATTACAATGATAACACCAGCTGAAGTTAAAGGAATTATTGGAACTGATAAAGTAACAGGAGTTTCTGTAATTCAAAACGGAGGAGAAGAATTTACCATTGAAACAGATCATTTTATTCCACTTTTTGGGTTGTCGCCAAAACTAGGACCTATTGCTAATTGGGGATTAGAAATTGAGAAAAATGCGATTAAAGTAAATAACGCTTTAGATTATCAAACCAATATTCCTGGGATTTATGCCATTGGCGATGTAAATACCTATCCTGGTAAATTAAAACTAATTTTATGCGGTTTTCACGAAGCAACCTTAATGTGCCAAAGTGCATACAAACGTATTTTCCCAAATAAAAAATATGTAATGAAATACACGACCGTTGGTGGTGTAGATGGTTTTGATGGTACACGTAAAGAAGCACCAAAAGCGGTTATTAAAAAGATTGAGTAAACTAATATGTCATTCCTGCCTGGGTAGAAATCTATACTAATAAAATATTTTTCTTATTTATAGGTAGAAATTAGAGTTATGAATCAGAACGAATTATTAGGTTTACTTTGTTTCCTAAATCCTTTTAATGAACAATTATCAGCTTACGATTTATTGATATTCACTCTAGGTTCTCTGTTTTTTATTTCAATCTCACTTTTATACTACAATAAAATTCCAAAATGTAATAATTCAATAAGCGAATTAATCAATCCAATATATCAAACAAAAGATATTTTTCTACAATCAAGTAGTAACGATGCTAATTTTATAATTACGCAAAGCTCAACATCAACTTGGGTTAAAATTTTAGCGTTTGTACTTATTGCTTTTGTTGTTATAATTCCAGTAGATCAACTTTTTAGTACAGTAAATTCTATTTACTAGTATTTCAAAAAATATACGTTGCTTTTTGTATCTTTGTTAAAGTCACTAAATCGATTGAGATGTATTTAGACTTGTTAACACATTTAAAGTTTTTAATGAAGCGCAATCCAGAATGATTTCTGTCATTCCTGCCATTTGTCTATCGCTCAAGATACTTTCTGCCAGGAATCTTATAGCTAAAAACTAAATTTTTATTTATGATAGAATTTATAGGTTATAATCATTCATTTTTTAATCATTCAATTTAAGAAACATGCCTTTTTATCACAAACTAGGAGAAATTCCACCTAAAAGACACACACAATTTCGTAAAAAAGACGGAAGTTTATATTACGAACAATTATTTGGTACGATTGGTTTCGACGGAATGTCTACCAATTCATATCATGAATACAGACCAACAATGGTTAAGAAAATTGGAAAGCAATACTCTGTAAAACCAAAAATTGCCAAAGCCAATAATATTCAATCTTACAGATTTCGTGGATTTCAAGTTCCACAAGAAGACGATTATTTAGAAAGTAGAAAGATCGTTTTAACAAATTCAGACTGTAATATCATTTTATCGGCGCCAAAAAAATCGACTACAGATTATTTCTATAAAAACACAGATGCAGATGAGGTGATTTTTATTCACAAAGGAAGCGGTAAATTAAGAACCCATCTTGGAAACCTCGATTTTAAATATGGCGATTACCTCGTGATTCCGCGTGGCGTTATTTACAAACTAGATTTTGACGACGAAAATAACAGACTTTTTATTGTAGAGTCCTATTCGCCAGTCTACACGCCCAAACGCTATAGAAATTATTTCGGACAACTATTAGAGCATTCTCCCTTTTGCGAGCGAGATATCCGAAGACCTTATGAATTAGAAACAAATTATGAATTAGGAGATTTCTTAATCAAAGTAAAAAAACAAGGCGAAATTACAGAGATGACCTACGCTTCGCATCCTTTTGATGTGGTTGGTTACGACGGTTATAATTATCCGTATGCATTTTCAATTCACGATTTCGAGCCAATAACAGGTCGTATTCATCAACCGCCACCAGTGCACCAAACCTTTGAAACCAATGCGTTTGTAATTTGCAGTTTTGTGCCGCGTATGTATGATTATCACCCAGATTCAATTCCTGCGCCATACAGTCATAGTAATATCGATTCAGATGAGGTTTTGTATTATGTAGATGGTGATTTTATGAGCAGAAATGACATCGATAAAGGTCATATTTCCCTGCATCCCTCAGGAATTCCACATGGTCCGCACCCTGGAACTGCAGAAAAAAGTATTGGAAAAACAAAAACCGAAGAACTGGCCGTAATGGTAGATACTTTTAAACCATTGCAGGTTACAGAAGAAGCTATGAAAATTGCCGATGAGGAATATTATAAATCTTGGTTAGAGTAAAATAATTATTAGAAGCTATTTCCTGCTTTCCACTATATCTTTTTGTGAAAAACAAAAAGGATGCCTTTACAATCAGGGCTAAGCTTGTTTGAAAAAACACAGCTTTAATTAAAGAAATAGCTCATTTATAAATACAAAAATTGCACAGGTTTTTAAAACCTCTGTCATTTATAAAATACAAACATGAGTAAAAAAGAAATAAAGTCAGTAGATTACGGTTTAGAAAAAATATTTGAAGGTGCGCAAGACTTTTTGCCACTTTTAGGAACAGATTATGTAGAGTTTTACGTGGGTAACGCAAAACAAGCTGCACACTTTTACAAAACAGCCTTTGGATTTCAATCTTTTGCTTATAAAGGGTTAGAAACAGGTTCAAAAGATTCTGTGAGTTATGTCTTAACACAAGACAAAATCAAGTTAATATTAACAACCCCGTTAAATAGTAAATCACCAATCAACGATCATATTGTAAAACATGGAGACGGTGTAAAAGTGATTGCTCTTTGGGTAGAAGACGCAAGAAAGGCCTACAAAGAAACTACTTCTAGAGGTGCAAAATCTTACATGGAACCAACTGTAGAAACAGATGAACATGGAGAGGTTGTAAGAGCAGGAATTTATACCTACGGAGAAACAGTACATATGTTTGTAGAACGTAAAAACTACAACGGAGCCTTTTTACCAGGTTTTCAAAAATGGGAATCAGCTTACAACCCACCAAGTGCAGGTTTAAAATATATTGACCATATGGTTGGTAATGTTGGTTGGAACCAAATGGATATTTGGGTAAAATGGTACGAAGATGTTATGGGATTTGAAAACTTTTTATCTTTTGATGACAAGCAAATTCATACGGAATATTCTGCATTAATGAGTAAAGTAATGTCTAATGGAAATGGTAGAATCAAATTTCCAATAAACGAACCTGCAAAAGCTGCAAAGCGTTCTCAAATTGAAGAATATTTAGATTTTTATGAAGGTTCTGGTGTACAGCATATCGCCGTTGCAACAGATGATATTATAAAAACGGTTTCTCAATTAAAAGCAAACGGAGTAGAATTTTTATCAACTCCGCCAGCAGCATATTATAAATCAGTTCCTAGAAGATTAGAAGAATTTAGTCACGAATTAAGAGAAGATATCGAAAAATTAATGGCTTTAGGTATTATGATTGATGCAGATGAAGAAGGCTATTTATTACAAATTTTCACAAAACCAATAGAAGATAGACCAACGTTATTTTTTGAAGTTATTCAAAGGATGGGAGCTCGTGGATTTGGCGCAGGAAACTTTAAAGCTTTGTTTGAATCAATCGAAAGAGAACAAGCAAAAAGAGGAACTTTATAGTATAAAGAATCCTTCGAGGTTTAAAAGACCTTGAAGGATAATCTTAATAGATAAATGAATGAACTATTAAAGTTAATAATCAATTTAGTTGAAAAACAAACAAAAGGAAATCCTATCCTTAAAATAGTAGTGTATTCAATTTTAATGTTATGCCTTATCTTAAATCTTAGTTCATTAATAATGCATTTTAGTAAATAAGCAAAGTTTAAAAAAAGTGTTGTTTATTTGTTGTTACTTCAATTTTAAATAAAAATGAACAGAGACGAAATATTAAAAGCCATAGAAGAAAAGTACGATAAACTGGGTGTGCCCGTAGACTCTATGTTAGAAGGTTTACTATGGAGTACGCCAATTACATATTGGGATTATATTCAAACAGATGCGCTATTGGGACTTCAAATTCCAAGAACTACGCAGCCAGATGAAATGGTTTTTATCATGTATCATCAGGTAAATGAGTTGTTATTTAAAATGATTTTGTGGGAAATTGATCAAGTTGCAAAAACAACTGAAGTTTCTGTAGATAAATTTTCGATGCACTTAAACAGAATTAGTAACTATTTTGATATGTTATGCAGTTCTTTTAATGTTATGGCAGATGGAATGGAAAAAGAGCAATATCTAAAATTCAGAAATACACTAACGCCTGCTAGTGGATTTCAAAGTGCACAATATCGTAAAATTGAATTTGCATCTACAGAACTTATCAATTTAATAGACGTACGTTTTAGGGATGATATCGATAGAAATTCATCATTTAAAAATGCATACAATCATTTGTATTGGCAAGCTGCAGGGAAAAATTACACAACAGGACAAAAATCAACTTTATTAAATCTTTTTGAGAAAAAATATTTAGGAGATTTTATTGATTTTATGGAAGATTATAATGATATTAATCTTTCAAAAAAGTTTAAACAATTACCAAAAGAAGTTCAAGAAAACAAAGAACTAATAAAAGCAATGCGTCATTACGATTATACTGTAAATGTAAAGTGGGTAATGGCTCATTACAATGCAGCTGGTAAATATATAGGAGGAAAAGAAAAAGATTTAGAAGCAACCGGAGGAAGTAGCTGGCGTAAATACATGCATCCAAAATATCAACGAAGAATTTTTTATCCCTATTTATGGAGTGAAGATGAATTAAAAAACTGGGGGACATTTTAAATTAAAAGAATGCTTAATATTTCTTTGATGTTTGAAAGAAAGTGTTCGCTCTAGTCAAATTTATAATCAATTTTATTGGTTAACGGTAAGCTAAAATTATAAAAAAGTCATTTACAAATAATAAGTAAATGACTTTTTTTGATTTTGGAACGGTAATTGTCATTACTTTTTTATAAGTTTGGTTTTTTATGAAAAAGTACACCCTATTATTTTTCTCACTATTTTTTTTATCGGCTACTTTTAGCCAAGAAAAATCAGTCCCTTTTAAAAGTGGGGAATGGTTGCGCTATAAAATGAGTTATAGTGGTTTTTTAAGAGCCGGAACAGCTATTTTAGAAATTAAAGAAAAAGAATATAATGGTAAAAAAGTTTTTTATACAAAAGGTTCTGGTTGGACTTCTGGACCTGTAAAATGGTTTTTTGAAGTAGATGATTTATATGAATCTTATTTTGATAAAGAAACTATCAAACCATATCTTTTTAAAAGAAAGATTGATGAAGGAGGTTATAAAAAACATAGAATAACTTCTTTTAATTACGATTCTAAAAAGGCATATATTCAAGATTTTACACTGCAAACAGATACTTCTGTAGCATTTACAAATGTGCAAGACATGATGTCTTCATTCTATTTTTTAAGAAGTACAGATACAAGAGATTTAAAAATTGGAGATGAAATAAAACTAGACATGTTTATGGATTCTCAAGTGTATCCTTTTAAGCTTCGTTTTTTAGGAAGAGAAGTTTTAAAAACTAAATTTGGAAAAGTAAAATCTCTAGTATTTAGACCATTAGTTCAGTCTGGAAGAATCTTTAAAGCACAAGAAAGTGTCACTATCTGGATTACTGATGATGCTAATAAAATTCCAATAAAAATGATGGCTTCTCTAGCTGTAGGTTCTTTAAGAGCAGAATTGGAAGAGTATAAAGGGTTGGCAAATCCCTTTCAAAAAATTTAGAAAAAATTTACGAAACCGTTTTATTAACTTCTACTATTAGAATCAAAATAAATCAATTTTATTTGTACTTTTGGAATCTATCCTAATAGTATAATATTCTTGAAAAAAATAGTAATTTTATTAACGCTACTTTTTGCGTTTTCTTCCTGTAAAAACGAAGATAAGAAACCAGTTGTTAAAATTGTAGAGTTAAAACCAGAAATTAGATTTGGTTATAATATTGATGATTATAAATTAATTCAAGATACCATAAAATCAGGTGAAAGTTTTGGAGCCATCTTAGATAGGCATCACGTGGAGTATCCAAAGATAAATCAAATTGCAACTTCAGTTACTGAAATTTTTGATGTTAGAAGAGTTAGAGCAGGTAAACCTTACACCATATTAGCGAGCAAAGACTCTACAGAGAAAGCACAAGTTTTTATTTATAAACACGATAAGATAAATGCAACAATTTTAGATTTTCAAGATTCCTTAATTACTGCAGCTAGGTTTCAAAAGCCAATTAAGGTTTTAGAAAAAGAGATAAATGGGGTTATTCATTCTAGTCTTTCTGTAACGATGGATAGCTTAGGTCTAAATCCAAATTTAACTTGGACAATTGCAGATATTTATGCTTGGACTTTAGATTTTTATGCACTTCAAAAAGGAGATTCTTTCAAGTTTGTTTACGAAGAAAAATTTATTGATGACACTATTTTTGCGGGTTATGGAAAAGTAAAATCAGCAGTTTTTAAACATAGAGGCAAAGATTTGTATGCATTTCGTTTCCTTGGAGATTCAATTTTAAATATTCATGAATATTATAATGAAGCAGGTAAGATGTTGCGAAGCCAATTCTTAAAAGCGCCAATAAAATTTCAGTATAGAATTTCATCAAGATATAATTTAAGAAGAAAAATTGCTTATTATGGTAACAGAGTTAAACCTCATAAAGGTACTGATTTTGCAGCAAGAATTAATACGCCTATTATAGCTACAGCAAACGGAACAGTTTCAGAATCTGCAAGAAGAGGTGGTAATGGGAATTATGTAAAGATTAAACATAATGGTACATATTCTACTCAATATTTACATATGAAAACACGAAAAGTTAGAAAAGGACAATTCGTGAAACAAGGAGATGTTATTGGTTATGTTGGTATGACAGGTAATACAGGTGGTCCACATGTTTGTTATCGTTTTTGGAAACATGGAAGACAAGTAGATCCTTTAAAAGAAAAATTACCTGCAGCAAAACCTATGAAAAAAAGGATGAAACCAGTCTTTTTTAAATTCATAAAACCATTAAAATACCAATTAGATTATAAAAGAGTTTCTGTTCAAAAACCAGAAGTAATTACTGAAACAATTGCACAAAAATAAAAAATGGCTTTAAAAAATATCAACCCAACAACAACAGATTCTTGGAGAAAATTAACAAATCATTTTAATGATATTAAAAATATCAACATTAAAGATTTGATGAAACATGAAAACAGAAAAGAAAATTTTTCTCTAGAATTTAATGATTTAGAAGTCGATTTTTCTAAAAATAGAATAACAAAAGAAACAATTGATTTATTAGTAGAATTGGCAAAAGAAGTAGGCTTAAAAGAAGCTATTGAAAGTCAGTTTTTAGGAGAGGAAATTAACGTTACAGAAGGAAGGGCAGTTTTACATACGGCCCTGAGAAGTACTTCTGATGACCCTGTCTATATAGATGGTAAAAATATTAAGCCTCAAATACAATCAGCTTTAAGAAAAATTAAAAGTTTTTCTAATAAAGTTATTTCTGGAAAATGGAAAGGATATACAGGAAAATCAATTACTGATATTGTAAATATTGGAATTGGAGGTTCTGATCTTGGGCCAGATATGATTGTAGAATCTTTACAATTTTATAAAAACCAGTTAACGACACATTTTGTTTCTAATATTGATGGAGATCATGTCTCTGAAGTAATTAAGAAACTAAATCCAGAAACAACATTATTTGTAATTGTTTCTAAAACATTTACAACGCAAGAAACAATAACAAATTCAGAAACGATTAAAAATTGGTTTTTAAAATCGGCAACAATTTTTGACATTCCAAAACACTTTGTAGCAGTTTCTACAAATTTAGTAGCAGTAGATAATTTTGGGATTGATAAGAACAATGTTTTTCCAATGTGGAATTGGGTTGGAGGGCGTTTTTCTCTTTGGTCTGCAGTAGGTTTATCAATTAGTTTATCTGTTGGTTTTGATAATTACAAAGCCCTTTTAGAAGGTGCAGAAGAAATGGACATGCATTATCGAAATGAAAACTTTGATAAAAACATGCCAGTTATTTTAGCTTTGATTAGCATTTGGTATAACAATTTTTATCTAGCAGAAACAGAAGCAGTTTTGCCTTATTCACAATATTTAAAGAAACTTCCAGATTATTTGCAACAAGCAATTATGGAAAGTAACGGGAAAGGTGTAGATAGAAATGGGGAGACAATAGATTACCAAACAGGTACAATAGTATGGGGAAGTACAGGTACAAATATGCAACATGCATTTATGCAACTGGTACACCAGGGTACAAAGTTAATTCCTGCAGATTTTATTGGTTATAAAGAGTCATTATATGGTTTAACAGATCATCACAAGAAATTAATGGCAAATTACCATGGTCAAATAGCCGCATTAGCTTTTGGGAAATCAAAAGAAGAAGTACATTTAGAATTAAAATTTTCTGGAGATCAAGATAAAATTGCAAAATTGTTGCCATTTAAAGTTTTTGAAGGAAACAGACCAAGCAACTCAATTCTTTTTGATAAACTTACCCCTCATTCTTTAGGTAAGTTAATCGCTTTATATGAGCATAAAATTTACACGCAAGGAATTTTATGGAACATCTATAGTTATGATCAATTTGGAGTAGAATTAGGAAAAGAATTGGCTAAAAAATTATTGAATACCCATTAATATAGGGTTCAAAAAATTAAATTCTCAAAAACTATATTCTTTTATTATGATTTGTTAATAATATTGTTAATATTTAATTCATTGATTTAGATATTATTACATTGATTTTGTCTAAATTTAAATTTCTTAATTTATTGTTAAAAATTAACATTAAGTTAACATTTCAGAAATTCAAAAAGAGGATTTTTGTAAAACATTTAATAACTTAAAATTAAACAATGAAAAATTTTAAAAACTTATTATTTGTAGCTTTATTTTTTATAACAGCTACAGTTTTAGGACAAACTAAAATTACAGGTACAATCGTTGATGAAACAAATCAAACATTACCTGGAGCTAGTGTTTTAGAAAAAGGAACTACTAACGGAACAGAAACTGATTTCGATGGTAAGTTTACTTTAAACGCTAAATCAGATTCTGGAGTTCTAGTAATCTCTTTTATAGGCTACAAATCTAAAAGTGTTGCTTTTTCTTCTTCAAAAACCAATATTGGTTCTATTCAATTAGAAGAAGATTCTAGTTTAGATGAAATTGTTATAACAGCAACTTCATTTGCTATTGATAGAAAAACGCCAGTTGCGGTTTCTACATTAAGAGCTGCGGATATTGAAAGAAAGTTAGGATCTCAAGAATTTCCTGAGGTATTGAAATCTACTCCTGGAGTATATGCTACTAAATCTGGTGGTGGATTTGGAGATGGACGAATTAACTTACGTGGATTTAACTCAGAAAATGTTGCCGTTATGATTAACGGAGTTCCTGTTAATGATATGGAGAACGGAAGAGTATATTGGTCTAACTGGGCTGGTTTATCAGATGTTACATCTGCTATGCAGGTTCAAAGAGGTTTAGGAGCTTCTAAAGTTGCTGTACCTTCTATTGGTGGTACAATTAATATCTTATCTAAAACTTCTGATATAGAAAAAGGAGGTAATGTAATTGCTTCTACAGGTAATGATGG
>LAQA01000008.1:0-108 GCA_000981625.1 Flavobacteriaceae bacterium ASP10-09a | reverse complement strand
TATGTAGATGGAACGCAATTTAACGGGTATAACTATTTTGTGAATTTTACAAAAAATATAAATGAAAATCATAAGTTATCATTTACAACTTTTGGAGCGCCACAAAGA
>LAQA01000051.1 GCA_000981625.1 Flavobacteriaceae bacterium ASP10-09a | reverse complement strand
AATATTGTGTGTGTGTTCTGAATTCAGTTTTTTATACTAATAATCCTTCAGAAAACTCACTTAATTAGAATTTATACTTATGAATTTAAAAAATATTTTTAGCATCATTTTACTCACTTTATTCCTTTCTTGTGAAAGTAATGAACCTTTAATAAATTCAGAAAATCTTTTATTAGGTTCTTGGATTTCGCCTTCATATGACTTAGAAGCTACAACCTATAAAAGAGGAAATTCTTTACCAGATGAAGGTTCTGGAATTTTGTTTTTAGAAAACGACGAATTTATAGAGCGTTCTGCCGGCTGGTGTGGTACACCTCCTTTATCTTATTCTGATTATGTAGGAAGTTTTGAAGTTGATGAAACACTAATTAAGATTACAATAGCATCTTATCCTAACAATTATCAATGGAGAATTATTTCGCTTACAGAAAATGAATTGGTCGTAAAAAGGGAATTAACAACACAAGAAGAAGAGCATAAATATTTGATAGATTTGTTTGATGAAATTGAGGATTTAGCTTACATTGTCTCTTGTATTGATGCTATAAATTGGACATTTACAGCTTATGGTGCTAAAGCTTGTGGAGGACCTCAAGGATATATTCCTTATTCAATAAATATTGATACTGACGCTTTTTTAAACAAGGTTGAAGTTTATACAGAAGCAGAAAAAGGTTTCAATATTAAATGGGGCATTATTTCTGATTGTCTAGTTGTAAACGAACCAGAAGGTGTTGAATGTATTAATGAATATCCATCTCTAACTTATTAATTTAAAATTATGAAAAAAATATTATTAGTAGTTTTTACGTCTATTGCATTACTTTCTTGTTCAAAAAATAACGATATAAATTTTGAATATACTTTCGTCCCTATAGCCGAAATTATAGCTCCTGTAAGTTTTACCTTCGGAGAAACAGATACCTTGAAGTTAAAGTATACACTACCTAATGGTTGTTATTATTTTAATGATGTTTATTATGAATATAAAGATAGCACAAGAATCGTTGCAATTAGCGCCATAAAAGAATTGGACACCTATTGTACAGAAGCAATTATTACAGAAGAGTATAACCTTTTAGTAAGAGCAAGCCAAGAAGAAGATTATATATTTAAGTTTTGGAAAGGAAAAGATACTAATGGAGAAAATATTTTTGAGGAAGTAATTGTTCCTGTAAATTAGAGTTATCGAACTAGAAGAACTCATAGCAGAATGTTGCCAGAAGAAATTGGCTGCTCAATCAGAAATATATAAATTATATGCTGATATGCTTTTTGGTATTAGCTTAAAATATTCTGAAAATTATCAAGACGCAGAAGACACTTTACAAGACAGCTTTCTAACTATTTTCGATAAAATTAAACAATACAATAACAAAGGTTCTTTCGAAGGATGGCTTAAGAAAATTGCAATAAACACAGCACTACAAAAGTATCGAAAAAAAAGACCTTTACAACTTATTAAAGAGGTTACAGATACAGAGGAAATTGTTGAAATTGATCTTGAAGACAAGAATTTAGATATCGATTTTTTATTAAATTTAATACAGAAATTGCCAAATAAATACAGACTTGTTTTTAATTTATATGTGTTAGATAATTATTCTCACAAAGAAATTTCTAAAATGCTAAACATTTCTGAAGGAACTTCAAAATCTAATCTATCTAGAGCAAGAAAAAATTTAAAAAACGAGTTAGAGATACATCAACAAAGGGAACAAAACACTTAAATGAATACTGACAAAAATATAGATAGATTATTTCAAGAAAAACTTAAAAATTTGGAAGTTAGTCCAAACAAAAAAGTGTGGAAAGAAATTGAATCTAGAATAACTAAAAAGAAACGTAAAATTTTTCCGTTTTGGTGGTTTTCTTCTGGTGTTGCTGCTTTATTGATTATTGGGTTTTCATTATTTACTTTTAATAATTCTATAGATCAATTTAAGCAAAATCACCCTAAAGAAATTATTACAAAAACTCCAGAAACTACTATTGAATCTTTTGTAAAAGACACTTCTAAAACAAAAATTGTCCAAAAAATTGAGAAAAAAGCGACCCCTATAAATAAAAAATTAATTATTAAAAATAAACAAAACAAGAGGCTAGCAATTCAAGTAAATTCAGTTAGTAAAGACAAAAAAGAAACTTCAAATAATGATGTATCAGCAATTAAAAAACAATCCTTTGAGAAAGAACAAATTCCTATAGTTATTAAGGATGTTTTAAAAAAAACTAAAGAAAATATAATAATTATAACTGAAAATATAGAGAATTGTAAAAACGATAAAGGTTCAAACAAAATAGATATTGAAGATACTAAAGAAGAAAAAACGATAGAAAATTTCAATAAGAAAGGCTGGTCTATTGCTCCTGTATTTGCCATTTTAAATTCGGATTCATTTACAAACACATCTTCTATCCATACCGGTTTATCTGGTTCTACTAAAGGCGAAAATTCAATTTCTTATGGTGTACAAATCGCATATCAGATTAATAAAAAATGGTCTATTATATCTGGTCTTCACTTACAAGAAATAGGTTTTAAAAACAAACAGATTGCCGTAATTTCTTCTAGTACAAATGCAGCAAGTATTACTTTTAATTCTGACGAAAATCTTGCCTTTGAAAGTAATTCTGAAGCCTCTTTTGATGTCAGTTTATCGCCTTTAAATGCAATAAGCTTAAATGGAGAAGTAACTCAAAATTACAGTTATTATGAAGTTCCTTTAGAGATAAAATACCATTTAATTGGACAGAATAAATTTAAAACTCACTTAATTGGGGGATTCAGCACCTTATTTTTAAAAGAAAATCAAATTCGTTTATCGACCCCTTCCTTAAGTCAAGAAGGAAAAGCTACAAATTTAAATAGCATAAATTTTAGTGGAAATCTTGGGGTTAATTTAAACTACACTCTTAATACAAATTGGTCTATGCAAATCAACCCAATGTTTAAGGCTCAATTAAACACTTTTAATGAGAATTCTAATGGTTTTTCTCCTTTTAATATTGGTGTTTATACAGGCTTAAAATATAGCTTCTAACCCTTCCTCTATAAAGTCATAAACCCTAAACTTTTTAACAAAAAAACTTTTTTTTCTGTTTTTATTAACATTAAATTAATTGATAAACTTTAGATTCGCCTTGCTTATTTAAAAGATAATAATGACATTATTAGAGACTACCTACAAAACACTTAGTGGGAGAAAAAAAATTATAGAAGTACCGCAAAAAAAAGTGACACAATGGGTTATTTATAAAGATAATACACCTAAATTCTTTGTTGACTTTTTTGATATAGAGATTGAATCTAATGCAATAATGAATAGTTTAGTGTTGTGCTCTAAAAAGCCTTTAGAAGAAGTTTTAAAACTTATTAATAAAAAGAATAACGTTAATCTATCTCTGCCTAAAATTTCGAGTTTAGTTTTTAAAAAGAAAATAAAATCTGAAGTAATAGAGTTACACCTAGAACCAATTCCAGAAGAATGGTTGTCTTACTCCTTATAAATTTCAACAATTAGGTCTCCCTTATCATTCGTATAACTTTATTTACTAATACCATTTAAAGTAAAAACTTAGTCTTCTATCGACTGTTCTTGCTCTTATAACTAAAAAAAGCTAAAGGTTTATAAATCTCTAGTAAATTTATGTTCTAAAATAACTACAGATGAATTTTGTAATAAATACCTACATTACAATTAGTGGTATAAAAAAAGTTGTTGAGATTAGTAAAAATAAATATCATCAAAAACTTATTTATCAAGATAACAAACCTGCTTATTTCGTAGATTTTTACGATTTGCAAAAAGAATCTAACGCAATGATGAATATCTTAGTTTTGTGTACAGGAGATTCTATAGACAAAGTTTTAAATAATATTAATAAACGTTACAACATCAATTTATCAATTCCAATAATATCTAGAATCGGAATTCAAAAAAAAATAAAATCAGAGATTATTAACTTAGATTTAAAACCAATTCCTTTAAAGTGGTTAGGTTATTCTTTATAAATTTTCACGACTAAATCGCCTTTGTCATTCATGGAAGCTCTATACATTCCAGCAGTATTAAATTCAAAAGACATATTTCCGTTTTTATCTAAAGCAACTACACCACCTGTTCCTCCGAGTTTTGTTAACTTATTCTGAATCACATCTGATGTTGCTTCCTTTAACGTCTTTTGTTGATATTCCATTTGTGCAGAGATATCGTAAGCAACCTGACCTCTTATAAAATATTCTCCCCATCCAGTTGAAGATACTCCACAAGTTTTATTATTTGCATACGTACCAGATCCAATAATTGGCGCATCTCCAATTCTTCCCCAACGTTTGTTCGTCATTCCTCCAGTTGATGTTCCTGCCGAAATATTTCCGTTTTTATCTAGAGCCACACAACCCACTGTTCCAAATTTGCTGTTTTTAATATCAGCATCGTAAAAAGCTGCTTTTTTATCATCACGATTTAGCTCCGTTTTTGCGCTAGCTTTTATTCTTTGAAGTGACTTAAAACGATTTTCTGTATAAAAGTAACTTGGGTCTACAATTTCTAACCCTTTGTCTTTGGCAAATACAGATGCTCCTTTTCCTGAAAGCATTACATGATCTGAATCTGTCATAATCTTTATTGCTAATTCTATAGGACTTTTTACGTTTGTAACTCCTGCAACTGCACCCGCATTTAAAGTTTTCCCATCCATAAAAGAGGCATCCAATTCATTTGTTTCTTCATGTGTAAAAACAGCTCCTTTACCTGCATTAAATAGTGGTGATTCTTCCATTACTTGAATTGTTTTTAGCACAGCGTCTTGGCTAGTTCCTCCGTTATTCAAAATAGCATAACCAACTTTAATTGCTTCTTCTAGTTTCGCTTTGTATTCAGCTTCTTTTTCATCAGACATATTTTTCTTTAAAATAGTTCCTGCTCCACCATGAATTATAATAGCAAATTCATTCTGTTTTATTGCGTCTCTTTTTTCTTCGGATGATGGCGTTATTTCGTTTTTACATCCCAATAAAACAATTAAAAAAGATAAAATAAGAAGGTGTTTTTTCATTATTATTGTGTTTAAAAATAAACAATTAACATTGTTTTTGTTAAATTTATGTATGTCTGAAATTATTCGTAAATTTGCCCCTCGAATCTAAACAATAAAAACGGAACTGCAAAATGACAGACTTTGGAATAAAAGATGCCTTAAAAGAATTAGGGGTAAAAGATATAAATGACGGAACTTCGACAGGTTCTAATAATTTTTCTAACGGGGAAGTTATAGAAAGTCATTCTCCAGTTGATGGAAAACTGATTGGAAAAGTAAAAGCGACTTCAAAAGAAGACTTCGAAAGAGTGATGGAAACGGCTACTGGTGCTTTTAAAACATTCAGAAATATGCCTGCTCCGCAAAGAGGAGAAATTGTTCGTCAATTTGGAAACAAATTAAGAGAGCTAAAAGAACCTTTAGGGAAATTAGTTTCTTACGAAATGGGAAAATCTTTACAAGAAGGTTATGGAGAAGTTCAAGAAATGATTGATATCTGTGATTTTGCTGTTGGTTTATCAAGACAATTAAACGGACAAACAATTCCTTCAGAGAGACCTGGACACGTTATGAGAGAACAATGGCATCCAATAGGTGTAGTTGGTATTATCTCTGCATTTAACTTCCCAGTTGCTGTTTGGGCTTGGAATACAGCTTTAGCTTGGATTTGTGGTGACGTCTGTGTATGGAAAGGTTCTGAAAAAGCACCTTTATGTTCTGTTGCTTGTCAAAATATAATTACTACTGTTTTAAAGGAAAATAATTTACCAGAAGGAATTTCTTGTATTATAAATGGGGATTACAAAGTTGGTGAAATGATGACAACTGATACTCGTATTCCTTTAGTTTCTGCTACAGGATCTACAAGAATGGGAAGAATTGTTGGAGCAACTGTTGCGCAACGTTTTGGAAAATCTTTACTAGAGTTAGGGGGAAACAATGCAATTATTATTACACCAACTGCAGATTTAAAAGTAGTTGTTCCTGGTGCTGTATTTGGTGCTGTAGGAACTTGTGGACAACGTTGTACTTCTACTAGAAGATTAATTATCCACGAATCTGTTTACAATAAAGTAAGAGATGCTATTGTTGGTGCTTATGGGCAATTAACTATTGGAAATCCTTTAGATGAAAAAAACCATATTGGACCATTAATTGATCATGATTCTGTAAACACTTATTTAGCTGCGATCGAAAAAGCAAAAGCGGAGGGTGGAAATGTATTAGTTGAAGGTGGAGTTTTAGAAGGTGAAGGTTACGAAAGCGGATGCTACGTAAAACCAGCTATTATTGAAGCAGAAAATCATTTCGAGATTGTACAGCATGAAACTTTTGCGCCTATTTTATATTTAATGAAATATTCTGGAGAAGTAGAGAATGCTATTGAAAAACAAAATGGTGTTGCTCAAGGATTATCATCTGCAATTATGACCAATGAATTAAAAGAAGCTGAAAAGTTCTTATCATACGCAGGTTCTGATTGTGGTATCGCAAATGTAAACATCGGAACTTCTGGTGCTGAAATTGGTGGTGCTTTTGGAGGAGAAAAAGAAACAGGTGGTGGACGTGAGTCTGGATCTGATGCTTGGAAAGTGTACATGAGAAGACAAACAAACACTGTAAATTATTCTGATGAATTGCCTTTAGCGCAAGGAATTAAGTTTGACCTTTAATTAGATTAAATTATAAATATTACTAGCCCAAATCTAAAAGATTTGGGCTTTTTTTATTTAAATCCTATTATAAAACATCTTTTTCAACTATTTATACTACTTTTTTAAAAGAGATTACTTACAAAGAGTATAGATACAAAATAAGAGAATAGAGCTTCAACTTTAGTATATTGCATTTATAAATTATCATTATTATGAAATTAAACTTATTATCTTGCGATTCTCAACGACCAGATAAAAGAGCGATTGCCAAATGTATTGCAGAAATTTCGCTTAGTATTAATGAATCATTATCTAATGAACTTACAAATATCCTCTTAGAAGGAGATGCAGTAGATATCGAGTTAGAAGATAAAAACGCAGGTTCTGCTTTAAGAGCTTTGCGAAAGTTAAATATTGACTACGAAATTATTGAGTGATTTTTTTACTCCGTTCCTCTTCTTATTAAAAATTCCACTAACTTGTGATATCATTTCATTTGAAATGAACAACCATTTATAATATTATATAACGATACCTGATAACAGCCAACGTAAAATTGATGGTATAAATATTTTAATATGTTTTGGATTGATTTGCTAAAAAATATAGAATTTATTACTGGAAAATTTTCTAATTGTATTTGGGGAATCTATCTTAAAAAAAGAAATTTAAACTTTAAAGAATGAATATTTTTCTACAAGTATCACTTTTAATATGGGTTTTAGTAACCTTACTTTGGTTATGGAGTGTACTTATAAAAAACGTTAGCATTGTAGATATTTTTTGGGGTTTTGGTTTTGTGATAGTCAATGCTTTTTATGTTTTTAATATTGAGACCATTAACCCAAGAAATATTTTACTTTTAATCCTTGTTTCAATTTGGGGCTTACGATTAACAATCTATTTAGCCGTCAGAAATATCGGCAAAGGAGAAGATTATAGATACCAGCAATTCAGGAAAGATTATGGAGAAAACCGCTATTGGTGGTTTAGTTATTTTCAAGTTTTCTTACTGCAAGGAATTTTAATTTTGATTGTTTCTTTACCTTTAATAGGAGTTCATTCAAGCGAAACCTCTCCTGATTTATTTTGGTTAGATTATGCGGCCATTGTAGTCTGGATTATTGGTTTTAGCTTTGAAGCTGGTGGGGATTATCAATTATATAAGTTTAAGAAAAATAATAAAAACAAAGGAAAATTACTAAATACTGGTTTTTGGAGATATACAAGACATCCAAATTACTTTGGCGACTCAGCTGTTTGGTGGTCTTATGCATTATTTAGTATTGCTGCAGGAGCCTACTGGCAAGTTATTGGGGCCGTTATTATGACATTATTAATTATAAAAGTATCAGGTGTTGCTCTTCTCGAAAAAACATTAAACAACTCAAAACCAAAATATAAAGAATATATAGAAAACACGAATGCTTTTTTCCCTTGGTTTACTAAAAAATAATTATGATTGATTTTATAAAAGAAAATATTTGGTTCCTTCTTTTTTTAATTTGGGGTTTCCCCCTAAGTTTTTATAGAAGTAAGTTTCGTAAAATTGTATACAAAACAGACCATTGGACTATTAATATAAAACCACTTTTCGTTAAAGAAATTAAGGGGCTTTTAGGTAATTTGTATCCTAATAATTCATCGTATTTAAAACAGCGTAATTTTTATAGATTCTATCTTGTTATATACACCGTTTTATTTCTACTTTATTTTAAATATAGTTAATTATACTTCACTTTTCTAATAACTCGCATCGCCTCTTTATATTTAATGTATGTTGTTTTGCCTTCTAAACTTTTCATATAATTCTTTGCTTTTTTTAGTTGTTCTGCAGCCTCTAAAAAACCATGTAAAAAACAAATAAGACAATTTGTAGGCAAGCATAAAACATCTTCATGTTCAATTACAGAAAGTGAATCATTGTTCTCGATTTTTCGTATAATAGAATTACAATTATTGAAAACATCTTTCATAATTTCTTTATCAAATTTAGGTGGAATAAATAAGAATTCTTTTACAATGTCGTGCCGCCCATTTTCTTTAAAGTTAATAATAGTTTTTTCTAAAGGATAATATTTTTCTTTCTTTTCTAGGCCCAGATAGATATATTCCGTAATAATAAAGGAATGATTATTATAGCTAATTTGGACTTCATCTAAAGCTGAAAAGAACAATCGAACTTGTTCATTAATCAGTTCAATATCTACCCTAGAAAAGTACTCCTCCCCATTCAAGTTTCTTTTTTTCCCAGCCCAACACAACACAAATTGCTCTTTAAAGACTTTGTATTGAGGTGCATACTCTGGTTTATGGTTATTAATGAAGTCGAAAACACCGTTTAACGTTAATTCAATATTATTACTTGCATTTTTTTCTATTGAAGCAACAATTTTATGATTGGTGCTTTTTAGCTCAAAGGTTTTTTCTGCTGGCATTGAATTACTACCTATTCTAAAAAAAATAGTTCCTTTTCTATATTTCCATGCATTTTTTAAAAGTGATGTAATGTTATTATTAGGATAAATAGTAACTAAACCAATCACTTTATGACGTGGTAGTCTTGGAAAAGGTACATTTTCATATTCAATTTTTGGTGGATTTTCTAAATATGCATTCACTAAATTCTGAATCTTACTATCATCAAAAAAATCAACACCAAAGATTTTATTTTCTTCATCTTCAATACCGATTACGATGTAAGAATTATTTTCTGGATTTGAGTTTGAAAGTGCACAAATATGTTTTAAGAACTTCGCTTTTCCATCTTTAGAGCCTAAAGATAATTTTTGCTTTTTATCATAAAAACTATTCTCGTCATTATGAGAAAGTAGGTTTTTAATTAAAAGGCGTTTGTTAATCATTTTAGCTTTTATTAAAAATAGTGGGACTTGCTTGTGCAGTTGGATACACTATTAGATCTTCAATATTTACATGATATGGACGTGTAACCACAAAATAAATAATGTCTGCAATGTCTTCTGCTTGTAATGCTTTATAGCCCGCATACATTGATTTTGCTTTTTGGGTATTTCCTTTAAAACGAACTTCAGAAAACGCTGTTTCTACCGCTCCTGGATGAATTGCCGAAACACGAATATTATAACTATTTAAATCTATTCGCATAGATTTGTTTAAGGCGTTTACAGCATGTTTTGAAGCACAATATACATTTCCATTAGGATATACTTCTTTTCCTGCTACTGATCCAATATTAACGATAAAACCAGTATTGCTTTTAATCATTTTAGGAATGATTGCTTTTGACACGTACAACAATCCTTTTACATTGATATCTATCATGGCGTCCCAATCATCAATATTTCCATCTTGTATCGTTGATAAACCATGTGCATTACCTGCATTATTAATTAAGATATCTATTTGTTTAAAGTTTTCTGGGAGCGAACTAATTGCCGTTTCTACTTCTGTCCTTTTAGAAACATCGAACTGTAAAATTGTGACTTCTGTTAGTTTGCTTAATTCTTTTTGAAGTTCTTTTAGCCTTTCTACTCTTCTACCACAAAGAATTAACCTAATATTCTTTTTAGCGAAAATTTCTGCAGTGGCTTTTCCAATTCCTGAAGTTGCTCCTGTTATAAATGCTGTTTTATTCATAATTTATTTGAAATACTTGTTTAAGAAAAGAGGGTTAAGAATTCGGTTTCACAAACCTCGCGCATTACCTTCAACCAAAATATGTTTTTATTTTAGCAATATTGAATCTGACATAAAAGTATAAAAAGAAGTTGTTTCTCTTGTTCTTTAAGATGTGATTTTTTTCATCAATTATGAACAAAAAAAAACCGCTCTTCTCAGAGCGGATTTTCTTTCAATTAATTATTTAGAAATAATCAACTAAAAATCAACTAACCAAACTTATTTTAAATTTCTTCTAATCTTTATCTTTCTTTCTACTTTTGTTCGTTTTCTGTTGTTATTTCTTACAGTTTGTCTGGCATCTTTAACATTTTTTTCATCTTTAAGGTACTGAACAAATCCTCTCCCAGAAAAATCATATGTTGTCTCTGAATTAAGGTGATACAAACGAATATTACTGTCATTTAAAACGCTCAATTCGAATTCTTCTATATCTCCTCCATCATAATTAAGTGTTAAAATTTTTAGGTCTTGATAACCCGTTATGTCGTAAACTTCATATCCTCCAACAAAACTCCAATTAATATTATCAATATCTGTACCAAATTCATCTTGAGAACTATAAAATGTTGTTATATTTTCTGGAGTAAAGGCCAAGTAATTTTCGTCATCAAACGTATTTTGATAGCCACCAATTGCATCTACTTTTTCCCACGCAATATATTCTTGTAAAAAATATTCTATATTTTCGTAAAATAATTTATCATAATCAAAATTATTCGTCGTGTAACCTATTAAATAATAGCTTACATTTTCTCTGTAGTTATAGAGTCTTATTTCATTATTAGAGATAATCGTTACTTCAAAATCGTTGGATCCATCTACATCATGATTCGTTTCTAATAAACCATTATAAGTATAATAACTACCTACATCTATCCCTAAGCCGTTACCAGTTCTACCAACATCTACAATATTGTTGTTTGCATATAATGTTCCGTTTATAAATGATAATGTAAACGCTCTAGAAACATAAGGTATATCGCCACCTCCTGAAGTTCTGTGGTAATCTACATACCATAAATCGTATTCTGATACCACTTCTTCTAAAGTTGGTTGATACTCGTAGTAAGAATCTTCAAAAATGGTCGTACAAGAACTTAAAAGTATTCCTGTAATAATAATTATAAAAAGTAGTTTTGTAGATTTCATAAGCTTGTCTTTTATGGTACTGCTTATGAATATTCAAAATGTATGCCAAAAAATAATCCATTCTAAAAGAATGGACTAACTGTTTGATTATATATCGTTTAGATGTTTAATAAAAAAATTCGGGCTGAACACTTTTAAGTGATTTTATTTTAAAGTATTTTATTTTAGTTCCTTTTTTATAGCTGATAACGGCTTCATTTTCTTTTAAATCAAAAAGGAAGTTATTTATTGGGGGCGGCTTATTCCCCATTTCCTTTTCAACTGCAACATGTAAAATATAGTCAGCCTTCTGATTTGAGGATTCATTTTTAAAATACCCCATTAATAATTTTGTCCCATTAATTTTTTTTAGCTCTAATTTTGAACTTCTTTTTAAAAAGTAAATACTATCAAAAACTACATTAGAATCTGCTGTATAGCTAATTCTCACATTTGTACCACTAACTCCTGGTACACCACCAACCCAATGGTTATAGGTTGCTGATGTAATTTTAAATGGTGGACTCTCTACAAACTTTGTACCTCCACACTTTGTGAAACAAACGATTATTACTAGCGCCAATAGAGTTTTCATTGTCTTCATTTTTTTAGTTGTTTTAATTCTTCTTTAATCAATTTCAATTGTTATGCCAAGGTATAGAATCCGTCTGATTAATTAATCAGTTTTATCAAAATGAAAATAATTATTGTTCTTTTTAATTTTTATTTTAATCTTGAAATAAGAGTGGCTAAACTTCTTATTGATTAAGATCAATACAAGGTTTTAACAAATAAAAAAAGCGAACCAAATTGGCTCGCTTCGAATTATTTATAAAAATTAATTTACTAGTTTTTTAAAGCTTCCGCACCACCAACAATTTCTAAAATTTCGTTTGTAATTGCTGCTTGACGTGCTTTATTATATGTTAATAATAAATCATCCCTTAAGTCAGTTGCATTGTCTGTTGCTTTATGCATTGCAGTCATACGCGCTCCATGTTCTGAAGCAAAACTATCTCTAATTGCTTTATATAATTGAGTCTTTAACGATTTTGGTATTAATGCTAATACTATTTCTTCTTTAGATGGCTCAAAAATATAATCAGAATTTACTGCTGTTGCATCTCCTCCTTCAACGGGTTTTATTGGTAAAAACTGTTCTACTTGTGGTATTTGAGTTGCTGCATTTTTAAATTGATTGTAAACCAATTCGATCTTATCATAACTACCATCAATATAAAAATCCATTAAGTTCTCTGCAATAGCTGCTGTATTGTCAAAAGTTAAATCGTCAAAAATATCATTTCTCGTAGTAACAATATTATATGATTTCGATAAAACATCTGCTCCTTTTTTACCAATAGCAAATATATCTACTGAAGCTTCTGAATACTTTTCATTAATTGTTCTAACAACTGCTTTGGTTATAGATGAATTAAACCCACCACATAAACCTCTGTTTGATGTTACTGCAACTAATAAAACTTTAGAAACTTCTCTTTGAGTGGAATAAGCTCCACTAGCATCACTATCTAAAGTTGCACTTAAATTTTGCAACAATTCAGTTAGTTTAGACGAATACGGTCTCATTGCCGTAATTGCATCTTGCGCTTTTTTCAACTTTGCAGCAGAGACCATTTTCATGGCAGATGTAATCTGCATTGTCGATTTAATAGAAGTAATTCTATTACGTATTTCTTTTAAGTTTGCCATTCTATTGGAATTTTGAAATTCCCGCTTTCGCGGGAATGACAACTATTTTTTATGCAAAATGAGTAGAAATCTCTTTAGCTGCTGCTTCTAATACGGCAATTGCTTCTGGTGTTAATTTACCAGATTTCAATACGTCTAAAGTATCTCTATGTTTTGCGTTTAAGTAATCTATATAATCTTTCTCAAATTTCTTTACTTGTTTTACAGGAACGTCTTTCAATAAATTCTTAGAGCCTGCATAGATAATTGCAATTTGATCTTCTACTGAGAAAGGATCATTCTGAGCTTGTTTCAAAATTTCAACATTACGTTGTCCTTTAGAAATAACGTTCATTGTTGCTGCATCTAAATCAGAACCAAACTTTGCAAATGCTTCTAACTCGCGATATTGTGCTTGATCTAATTTTAAAGTACCAGATACTTTTTTCATTGCTTTAATCTGAGCGTTACCACCAACACGAGATACAGAAATACCTACGTTAATAGCTGGACGAACACCAGAATTAAATAAATCTCCATCTAAGAAAATTTGTCCATCTGTAATCGAAATTACATTTGTTGGAATATATGCTGATACATCTCCTGCTTGAGTTTCAATAATAGGTAATGCAGTTAAAGAACCTCCACCTTTTACAATTCCTTTTAAAGAATCTGGTAAATCGTTCATTTCACTTGCAATCTTATCATCATTGATTAATTTTGCAGCTCTTTCTAATAATCTTGAGTGTAAATAAAATACATCACCAGGATACGCTTCACGTCCTGGAGGTCTTCTTAACAATAAAGAAATTTCACGGTATGCCACTGCTTGTTTTGATAAATCATCAAATACAATTAAAGCAGGTCTACCTGTATCTCTAAAAAATTCTCCAATTGCTGCTCCTGCAAATGGTGCATATACTTGCATTGCTGCAGGATCTGATGCGTTTGCTGCTACAATTGTAGTGTATGACATTGCACCTTTTTCTTCTAACATGTTTGCAATTGCTGCAACAGTAGAAGCTTTTTGACCAATAGCTACGTATATACAATATACTGGGGCACCAGCATCGTAAAATTCTTTCTGATTTAAAATAGTGTCAATAGCAACTGTAGATTTACCAGTTTGGCGATCTCCAATAATCAACTCACGTTGACCTCTACCAACAGGAATCATTGCATCAATAGATTTAATACCAGTTTGTAACGGCTCAGTTACTGGCTCTCTAAAAATAACTCCTGGAGCTCTACGCTCTAAAGGCATTTCGTAAGTTTTACCTGTAATTGGCCCCTTACCATCAATAGGATTTCCTAAAGTATCTACAACACGTCCTACAACGCCTTCACCTGCTTGTAAAGAGGCAATACGTTCTGTACGCTTAACATTAGAACCTTCTCTAATAGAAGTGGATGCTCCTAATAATACAACACCTACGTTATCTTCTTCTAAGTTTAATACGATACCTTCTAGTCCGTTATCGAATTCTACCAATTCACCATATTGAACGTTAGAAAGACCGTAAACACGAGCAATTCCATCCCCTACTTGTAAGACAGTTCCTACTTCGTTTAAAGTTGCTTTTGCTTCAAAATTTGTTAACTGTTGCTTTAAAATTGCTGATACTTCAGCTGGTTTAATACTTGCCATCTTATATAATTTGATGTATTATTAAATTTTAGAAATATAATGACTATTGTCAAATTCCTTTTTCAATTCGTTTAAATAATTAGAGATACTTGCATCATACTGCATATCTCCTACACGTAAAATAAATCCTCCTAAAATAGCTGGGTTTATTTCATTTTCTAAATTCGCATTGTCGCCGGTTAAATCAACGATTTTTGCTAGAATTTTCGCTTCAATTTCTTTTGTTAAAGGAACAGCCGTAGTAACTTTTGCAACTTGCATACGCTTATCAAAATCATAAATGATTGCATATTGTTTTGCAATAGAATGCAACATTGCTATTCTTTTGTTGTCTTGTAACAAATGAAATAAGCCAAGAGTTATATTGTTTACTTTTGACGAAAATAAAGCGTTTAATACTTTTATTTTGTCAGAAATTTTAACAACAGGACTTCTTAACATTACTTCAAATTCATCATTTTCAGAAATTGTATTTACTATAAATAACATATCGTCATTTACTACAGCCTCCTCTTTAGAATCTTTAGCTAAGTTTAAGATTGCTTTTGCATAACGTATTGCTGCTCTTGCGTCTTTCATGCTATGCTTAGTTTAAAGTAATATCTTTTAAGATTCCTTCAACTAATTCTAGTTGATCTTTCTTATTAGATAATTCTTTTTTAATTACTGATTCTGCAATACCAATAGATAATTCTGCAACACTCTTCTTTATTTCTGCAATGGCTGCTTGCCTTTCCTGAATAATTACTGCTTGTGCATTTTCTATTAATTTTGTAGTCACTTCTTTAGCATCCTCTTTTGCTTCGGCAATCATATTATTTCTAATATCTCTTGCTTCTTTCATCATGATTTCTCTCTCTTCTCTTGCTTCTTTTAATAGTCTTTCATTATCAGATTGTAAGTTTTGCATTTCTTTACGAGCATTTTCTGCTGCTGCTAACGCATCTTCAATACCAGATTCTCTTTCTTCCAAAGAATTCAAAATTGGTTTCCAAGCAAATTTTACCATTAATGCAATTAATGCTAACAATAAGATTGTTGACACTACAAATAATCCTGGTGAAAAATCGTTTAATAAAGTTTCCATTCTATAAACTAATTTATTTTTTTATTTCTTTACTGTTTAATTAAAACATACTCTGCAACCAACCGTTGCAGAGACCTGTTTTTTGTTTTTGTTTGGATTATTTTCCTAAGAATAATGCACCAAATGCTAAACCTTCTAATAATGCAGCGATAATAATCATTGCTGTTTGAATTTTTCCAAATGCTTCTGGCTGACGAGCAATACCTTCCATTGCTTTTCCACCAATT
>LAQA01000050.1:28030-31415 GCA_000981625.1 Flavobacteriaceae bacterium ASP10-09a | reverse complement strand
AATAATTAAAAGCATCATGCGCTGTTACTAAAATTCTCTGCTCTACTGGTAAAGAATTTACTTGTTCAGTTATTGCTGATTTTAAAGACGACAATGTTTTTAAATAGTTCGCTCCATTTTCTTTATAAGTTGCTGCGTTTTCAGCGTCTAACTCACATAATTTATTTGTAATATATTGAGTGATAATTTCCCAATTAGTAATATCAAACCAAATATGCGGATCGTAATTAGATGCAAAATATTCTGAACCAATTAATGTAGCGGTATCAATAGCGTCAGAAACTGCAATGGTTTTTTTATTTTGATGGCGCATTTTCTCAAACACATCTTCTAATTTTCCCTCTAAATGCAATCCATTATACACAATTACATCAGCATTAAATAGTTTACTTACATCTCCCTCACTTGCTTTGTATAAATGTGGATCTACGCCTGCACCCATCAATCCTTGTATGTCTATTTTATCACCACCTATATTTTTTACCAAATCGGTAATCATTGTTGTTGTTGTAACTACTTGTAATTTTTCGTTCTTTTTAACTTCTTTTTTACAAGAAAAAACAGTTATTAGGAACACTAAAATTATATATTTTTTCATCTTTTTTTTACTTCTTTATGTATAAATTATTTGCTATTTTTTTAGAGATCGATAGTTTTTCTCCATCAATTTCTATGGATAAAGAGTCATCAAAATCTTCTTTTTCTAGAACGGTGATTATTTTACCTAGCGTAATTTTCTTCTTATCTAAAAACCGTAAAAATTCTGATGAAGAATCATTAACTCCTACACAAACACCACTTTCACCTTTATTTAAAGTTGATAAAAGAATTTTATCAACTATGTTTACATTTCCTTCTTTATCAGGGATTGGATCCCCATGAGGATCATGTGTGGGAAAACCTAAAAGTGCATCTAATTGATTAATTAATTTTGGCGATTTTATGTGCTCTAATTGTTCCGCAACATCATGTACTTCATCCCAAGAAAAATTTAATTTTTCAACTAAAAAAACTTCCCACAATCGATGCTTTCTTACAATATTTGCTGCAGTTTTTTTTCCAAATTCTGTTAATGTTACCCCTTGATATTTTTTATAAAGAACCACTTCTTTTTCGGATAATTTTTTAACCATATCTGTTACAGAAGAAGCTTTTGTTTCTAAACTTTTAGCAATTGCATTCGTACTTATTCCTTTCTTAGAATCTGATTCTAAATGATAAATTGCTTTTAAATAATTTTCTTCAGAAAGTGTAAACATAATTACTTTTTTAGTGCTGCAAAGATATACTTTTTATTTTTATTCGAATAAATTTTTAGACAAGTCTAAAAATATTGTTACATTTGCCAAAAATTAAATTATTTTTAAGATGAAAAATATAGTATCTATTTATTTATTATTGATGTCAACCTTTATGGTAGGCCAAACAATTAGTGGAAAAATAACCACAGAAAATGGTGATGAAATTCCGTATGCAAATTTATATTTAAAGAAAACTAAAATAGGAACTTCTTCCAATGATCAGGGTTTTTATGAATTAAACAATATAACAAAAAACAGTCATACATTAATTATTAGTAGTATTGGTTATAAAACAAAATCCATCAAAATCAATATTACAAGTGATAAAAAAATCACAAGAAATATTACTTTATCAGAAGATGATTCTTTAGACGAAATTGTAATTTCGGGAACTTTAAGACCTGTAACAAAATCTAACAGCCCAGTGCCTATAGAAGTGTATAGCGAAACTTTTTTTAGAAAAAACCCTACACCTTCCATCTTTGAATCACTACAAAATGTAAACGGAGTTCGTCCGCAGTTAAATTGTAGCGTTTGTAATACAGGAGACATTCACATTAATGGTTTAGAAGGACCTTACACCTTTGTATTAATTGATGGAATGCCACTTGTAAGTGGCCTTTCTACTGTTTATGGATTAACGGGAATTCCGCAAGCACTTATAGAAAGAGTAGAAATTGTAAAAGGTCCAGCTTCTACTTTATACGGTTCTGAAGCAGTTGGTGGTATTATAAATGTCATCACTAAAAAAGCTACAAATGCACCAATATTATCCACAGATATTATGGCTAGTTCTTGGGGAGAAGTGAATACAGATATTAGCATGAGCTACAAAGCATCAGACAAGGTACAAGGTTTATTAGGTGTTAATTACTTCAATTTTCAAAATAGAATTGACAATAATAATGACAATTTTACCGATATGACCTTACAAAATAGAATATCAATCTTTAATAAAATCAATATTGAAAGAAAAAGCAACAAGGTTTTTACGATTGCTGGTCGATACGTGTATGAAGATCGTTGGGGAGGAGAAATGAATTGGGAAAAAGAATTTAGAGGAGGAAACCAAATTTATGGAGAAAGTATTTATACCAATAGATGGGAAACTTTTGGAACCTACGAATTGCCAACCACAGAAAATATAAGTTTTCAATTTAGTGCAAATGGGCATTATCAAGATTCTTTTTATGGAGAAACTTCTTATGACGCCGAGCAGTTAGTTGGTTTTGGACAGTTAGTTTACAATAAAAAATTGGGCGAAAAACACGATTTATTATTAGGGGCAGCCTATCGTTATACTTTTTATGATGATAATACTTTTGCTACTTTAAATGAAGATGGTATTGAAAATAATCCGTCAATAATTCACTTACCGGGCGTTTTTGCACAAGATGAAATAAGTTTGAGTGATCGAAAAAAATTACTTTTAGGCGTTCGATGGGATCACAATAGTATGCATGGAAATATTTTTTCACCAAGGGTAAATTATAAATGGAATTCTAAAGATAAATCTAATATTGTAAGGCTAAGTGTTGGTAACGGATTTAGAGTTGCCAATGTTTTTACAGAGGATCACGCTGCTTTAACTGGCGCAAGAACAGTAGAGTTTGATGGAGAGTTGGACCCTGAGACTTCTTGGAATGTAAATCTAAATTATGTCAAGAAAATAAATACAGAAAATTCTTTTATCACTTTAGATGCAAGTGCTTTTTACACCTACTTTAATAATAGAATTTTACCTGATTATGAAACTGATCCTAATAAAATTATCTATGCTAATTTAGAAGGGTTTTCAGTATCTCAAGGAATTTCTTTAAATGCAGATTTTTTATTCACAAACGGATTAGCTATAAACGCCGGTGCAACATTAATGGAAGTTTCTGTAACAGAAAATGATATAAAAAGAACACAATTACTCACAGAAAGTTTTAGCGGTGTTTGGTCTATTTCCTATAAATTTAACAATGATTTTACAATAGATTATACGGGAAATCTATACGGGCCAATGCGTTTGCCTTTATTAGGTGAAAATGATCCAAGAGATGAATATTCTCCTTGGTTTAGCATTCAAAATATTCAAT
>LAQA01000050.1:21459-27996 GCA_000981625.1 Flavobacteriaceae bacterium ASP10-09a | reverse complement strand
ATTAAACTTTACACCTGCAGCAAATAGTATCAATAGTCCAGATATGCCTTTTAGTGATTCTTTTGATCCGAGTTACGTTTATGCCTCAAACCAAGGAATTAGGGCTTTTGCAGGTGTTCGTTACACACTTTTTTAGTACTTTTATAAAATATAAACATATTTTTTGTTGATGAAAAAACTCTTAATTCTTACTGTTTTTTTGGGAAATTTAGCCATATTTTCTCAATCTGAAAAAAGCGAATTAAGAGTTTTTACTTTTAATGAAGTTGAAATACTTCACCAACAAAAACCAAAACCTATACTAGTTTTTCTTTACACAGATTGGTGTAAAATTTGTTTCGGAATGAAAAATAATACTTTTAAAAATGATAAAGTCGTACGTCTTTTAAATGATAAATTCTATTTCGTAAAACTAAATGCAGAACAAAAAGAAGATGTTATTTTTTTTGGAAAAACATTCGTTTATAAACCTTCAGGGAATAAAACAGGAATAAACGAATTAGCAAAAGAATTAGGTTCCATAGATGGAAAAATCAGTTATCCAACAACCACTATTTTAAATTCAAATTTAGAAATCGATTTACAAATAGGTAATTATATAAACAGTAAAAACATGCATATGATTTTAATGAAATTTTTAACCCTAAATAAAAATTAATTTCTCATATCCCATAATCTAAGATTCCTATTCCTTGGCTTAAGGCTATAAACTAAACCTACTGAAGGATAAAAATGAGAATATTGGCTTTCGAATCTGTCTTCAGAATACTTATATATTAACTGAAGATTAATGCCATAGCTTGGGTAAATCCAAAAAGTATTTCCAACGCCAAGATCTAAAGTTGGGGTAGGTCTTGCTGCATTAACGATACTCCCTCCAATTAGAACATAAGGCACCGTATTATTATATGAAGTTCCAAAATCGTAACGCAATACTCCATCGAAAGTAGTATATTTTTGTGTTTCAAAAACAGCCGTAGAAAAACCAGCATCTAAAGTTAAATTTTTTAAAAAATATCTAGAAATATTAATTCTTGGTGATTGTTTTACAAAAGAGCCTCCAATAAGACTTCCTTGAAAATCAGTAAATTTTGCAGAGGCCAAACTCACACCAAAAGTCCATTTATTTTGGCTGTTTTGAGCGGTTAATGAACAAGAGAAAAAAAGGATAAATATTATCAGTGGGGTTTTCATATTAAAGTATTTTTTAATGGGCATAAATGTAAAAAAAAATCAGAAACCACATACTTTTTTTTAAAAAAATATGGTCAATACTATAATCGTATAAAACACCGTCAATAAACTGAAAGTGAGGCGACATACTTTTATCTTTTTTATTTAAAATTAAATATCACCTAAATGTTAATTGCTAATATATTCTGAACCAAAATTAAAGGTTACAGTTCTTTTTAATTCAAATTTCACCAAAATCAAAACATAAGGGGGAAATTCATAAAGTAATCAAAATGACACCTTAATAACTTCTAAATTATTTTGTTATTGTATGTTTTTCAATAATATAGAAAATTCTGTAATGATTATTTATTAGAAGAATGTAATTTATTGTCAACTATTATAAATAGTTGTCGTTAAAAATGACATTATAGCTCGTTTTACCAAAAAAAAAGAAAAAGTCTGAAAGACATATAAGTATGCTGTTTTCAATTTAATATATTTGCAGAAATATTTTTACGTTGAGTAAGCAGAACATTGTTAATCAATATCAAAAATCTGCGAATGTTTCGCAGATAATTAAGGCCTTACAACAAGACAAAAACCATTTTCAAATAAAGAATTTGGTAGGATCTTCATTGTCTTTTGTTATTTCTGAAACTTTTAAAAAAGCAGACAAACCTTATCTTTTAATCTTTAATGATAAAGAAGAAGCTGCTTATTATTTAAATGATTTAGAACAATTATTAGGTGATAAGAATGTACTTTTTTACCCCGGTTCTTACCGAAGACCTTATCAAATTGAAGAAACTGATAATGCTAATGTTTTATTGCGATCTGAAGTTTTAAATAGAATAAACTCTCGTAAGAAACCAGCAGTAATAGTTACCTATCCAACAGCACTATTTGAAAAAGTAGTCACTAAAAAAGAGCTTGAAAAAAATACTTTAAAGGTTAATGTTGGAGAAAGCTTATCGCTTGATTTTGTGAACGAAGTTTTATTTGAATACAAATTTAAACGGGTTGATTTTGTAACAGAACCTGGAGATTTCTCTGTTAGAGGGGGGATAATAGATGTATTCTCCTTTTCTAATGACGAACCTTATCGAATCGAATTTTTTGGTAATGAAATTGATAGTATTAGAACTTTTGATGTAGAAACACAGCTCTCTAAAGAAAAACTAAATAAAGTTTCTATCATACCAAATGTAGAAAACAAGACTTTACAAGAAAATCGAGAAAGTTTTCTGAAATACATTGCCAACAAAACAGTCGTTTTTACAAAGAATATTGATTTATTAGTTGGGAGTTTAGATAAGTTTTTCCTAAAGGCAGAGGAAGCTTTTGAAGATTTATCCCAAGAAATTAATCACGCAAAACCATTAGATTTATTTTGTGACGGAAATTTCATCAAAAACCAATTACAAGATTTTACTTTGGTGAATTTTGGAGGATTAAAATCTGATGAAAAGTTAGAAATTGTTTTTAATGTAAAAACGCAACCTTCATTTAACAAACAATTTAGTTTATTAATTGATGATTTAAACGAACATCATAAAGCAGGTTTTACCAACTATATTTTTTGCGCAAATGAACAACAAGCGCAACGTTTCCATGATATTTTTGATGACGCAGAACAAGAGGTTCATTATGAAACAGTCGTTTTTCCATTATACCAAGGTTTTGTAGATATTGATCATAAATTGGTTTGCTATACAGATCATCAAATTTTTGAGCGTTATCATAAGTTTCGATTAAAAAATGGCTACGCAAAAAAGCAAGCAATTACCCTTCAAGAATTAAACAAACTAGAAATTGGCGATTATGTAACTCACATGGACCATGGAATTGGGAAATTTGGTGGTTTGCAAAAAATTGATGTCCAAGGAAAAAAACAAGAAGCCATTAAATTAGTTTATGGAGAAAGAGATATTTTATATGTAAGTATTCATTCGCTTCACAAGATTTCTAAATTTAATGGAAAGGACGGAAAAGCACCTAAAATATACAAATTAGGCTCTGGAGCTTGGAAAAAAATCAAACAAAAAACTAAAGCTAGAGTTAAACATATTGCGTTTAATTTAATTCAATTATACGCAAAAAGAAAATTACAAAAAGGATTTGCTTTTGGTCCAGATACGCACATTCAACACGAATTAGAAGGCAGTTTTATGTATGAAGATACACCAGATCAATTTACAGCTACGCAAGATGTGAAAAATGATATGGAAAAAGAACAACCTATGGATCGATTGATTTGTGGTGATGTTGGTTTTGGGAAAACAGAAGTTGCTGTAAGAGCTGCCTTTAAAGCTGTTGATAATGGGAAACAAGTTGCAATTTTAGTACCAACAACTATTCTTGCTTTTCAACATTTTAAAACATTTACAGAACGCTTAAAAGATTTTCCAATCAAGATTGATTATTTAAACAGGTTTAGAACTGCTAAACAGAAAACAGCTGCTATTAGTGGTGTAAATGACGGTGCTGTCGATATTATTATTGGAACACATCAATTAACAAATCAACGTTTACAATTTAAAAATTTAGGGTTACTAATTATTGATGAAGAACAAAAATTCGGAGTTGCTGTAAAAGATAAGTTAAAAACACTGAAAGAAAATGTTGATACATTAACCTTAACAGCAACACCGATTCCTAGAACTTTGCAATTTAGCTTAATGGCAGCAAGAGATTTATCGGTTATAAAGACACCACCACCAAACAGACATCCAATAGAAAGTAATGTTATTCGTTTTTCTGAAGAAATAATTCGTGATGCTATTTCTTATGAAATTTCAAGAGGAGGGCAAGTTTTCTTCATTCATAATAGAATTGAAAACATTAAAGAAGTTGCTGGATTGATACAACGATTAGTTCCATCTGCTAAAGTTGAAATTGGTCACGGACAAATGGAGGGCAAAAAACTAGAAGGATTAATGCTCGGTTTTATGGATAATAAATTTGATGTTTTAGTGTCTACAACCATCGTAGAAAGTGGTTTAGATGTCCCAAATGCAAATACCATTTTCATTAATAATGCAAACAACTTTGGTTTGTCTGATTTACATCAAATGCGAGGTAGAGTTGGGCGTTCTAACAAAAAGGCATTCTGTTATTTTATAACTCCGCCTTATCATATGATGACCGATGATGCTAGAAAACGTATAGAAGCACTGATTTTATTTTCTGATTTAGGAAGTGGAATTAATATTGCTATGAAAGATTTAGAAATTCGTGGAGCTGGAGATTTATTAGGTGGTGAACAAAGTGGTTTTATAAATGATATTGGTTTTGATACCTATCAAAAAATATTACAAGAAGCTATTGAAGAGCTAAAAGAAAATGAGTTTAAAGAATTGTACCCAAAAGATGCATCTAAACCTAAAGAGTTTGTAAAAGAAGTAACAATAGATACTGATTTCGAAATTTTATTCCCAGATGATTATGTAAATTCAATTACAGAAAGATTAAGTTTATACAACAAATTAGGTAGTTTAAAAACAGAAACAGAGTTACAAATTTTTGAAACAGAAATTGTAGATAGATTTGGAGAAGTCCCAAGTGAAGTATGTGATCTCTTAGATTCTGTTAGAATAAAATGGATTGCAAAAGAATTAGGTTTAGAAAAAATAATCTTAAAACAAAAAAGAATGATTGGGTATTTTGTTTCTAATCAACAAAGTGAATTTTATCAAACGGATGCTTTTTCAAAAATGCTAAAATACGTACAACTAAATTCTAAAAATTGTGTAATGAAAGAGAAAGAAACTAAAAATGGTTTGCGTTTATTAATTACTTTTATAAGAATTGATACTGTTAAAACTGCTTTAGGAGTCTTAAATAAGATATAACCCAAATGTAATTCCTCAAAAAAATGAAGAGGAATTTGAAAATACGATTTCAAGACTACCTAAAAAAGCTTGTATAGAAATGACAAGCAATAGCAAATAATGGAAAACTCACATATTAAGAACCTATCTGGATTACTATTAGCGACTATTTTTATTAGTACTTCTGGTGTTTTAGGAAGATACATTGCTTTACCAACTGAAATCATTATTTGGTTTAGATCCTCTTTGGCAATGGTGTTCTTATATGTTTTTTGCAGATATAAAAAGATAGATTTAAGCATAAAATCTTCTAAAGATTATCTTCCGTTTTTTATTAGTGGCGTTTTAATGGCTGTACATTGGATTACCTATTTTTATGCCCTGAAACTTTCTAACGTTGCATTGGGTGTTTTGTCTTTATATACATTTCCTATTATAATTACGTTATTAGAACCTCTGTTTTTAAAGGTGAAATTCGATCCAATTTATATTCTTTTTGGACTGATGGTTTTAACAGGGTTATACATTTTAACTCCAGATTTCACTATAGAAAGTTCACAAGTAAGAGGTATTCTATTTGGAATTTTTTCAGCTTTTTGTTATGCCATAAGAATTCTAATTTTAAAACAACACGTTGCCAAATATAATGGCTCTATGTTAATGTTTTATCAAACAGTAATTATTACAATTTTGTTGTTGCCTACATTATTTTTTATGGATTTATCTGGTTTGGAAAGTCAATTGCCTTTTTTACTAATGTTAGCATTCATAACAACTGCAGTTGGTCATAGTTTAATGTTACATTCATTAAAGTTTTTTTCAGCTTCAACAGCAAGTATTATTAGCAGTTTACAGCCTATTTTCGGAATTATATTGGCCATGTTTTTTCTTAAAGAAATTCCGACTTGGAATACTTTTTGGGGAGGAAGCTTAATATTGCTAACTGTTGTTATTGAAAGCTTTAGGAGTAAAAAATAAATATACCTTACCAATTACGTATGTCATCGAATATTTTTTTTTATCTGCCATTACTGTAAAAAAGGGAATACCAAATAATTTTTATCAATTAAATCTCTATACATGTTTGATTAAAAAAAATTACTCGATGTGACAGAAAATGAATTTGTTAGAGGAAAACAAGTTTAGCACTAGTTGAGCAGTTTGTTTGAGCTCTTTTTTGAGTTTTTGAGAAAAAGTGAGCAGGAAAAGCAGGAAATAGCTTCTGGAAAAATATTTAAAATAAAGAAACAGACGCCGCGCTAAAACAATTCTTTATTGCTAATGTCTAAATAGTTACGCTTTACAAAAAGTAAGATGGTTTCTAAAATTTCTCCCATATTTTTACATTTCTTAAACTCAACATCACCCACATATTGTATTAAGTGTTTTTTTAAAAGTTCCACATTTTCAGGAAAAGAAATAGTGTCTTTCTTCATACATTTTATGAGGCGAGCAGTTCTTCTTGGAGATGCAATCATTCTTTTTGCCATGAAAGAACGTTCTTCTATTTTATATTGATTTATAGAACTGT
>LAQA01000050.1:0-21433 GCA_000981625.1 Flavobacteriaceae bacterium ASP10-09a | reverse complement strand
GTTTCCTTCAAAAGATTGCTGATCAAAATCTATAGCTCTAATTTTATAAACAATATGGTCAAAATCGTGGGTTGGTGCAATAACGTAATTATAAGAACGCATATCCCCTAATAAACGAACCATGCAACGTTCTTTAAACTTTACAAATTCTTTCGCTATTTGAGATTTTTCTAATTCAGTACATTTTGGCAAGAAATCTCTAATAAAATCGTCTCCTGGTACTCCTGCAATATGTTCTTCAATTAACGTGTCTTTATACACTAGAAAATTCATATTATGTGGAGATAAAATATGTTCTAACTCCAATCCATAAATACGAGATGCGTCGGCTTTTTTTACATAAAAATATGTAAAATTATCATTTAGAATATTTCTAATTTTTATTCTAAAGGGTTTCGAATTACCGAACGTACAAAAATCTATGGCATCTACATTTAAATAAGGTATGGTGTCATCATTACCATCGGAATGCAACATTGCATATATTCTTTTTAAACTCCTGTCTATTTCCTCTCTTTCAAATTCTGAATAATACGTTCTAACCCAAAGTGTGTCTTCATCATTTTTATCATAGACCACGATAGAACCCTGAAAGCGCAGTAAGTCTTCATAAAAAATATGACTTTTTATGTTTCTATTATACCTTCTTAAATATCCGTCTAACATTTCACTAACTGGAAATGTTGGCTTTTTTTTGGACATTAATTTTTTTCCTACTGCCATCTTTTCTGATGATTTTCTTCAAAAATAAGCATTATTAAATAAGTTCGAACATCTTTCCTGGTAAAGGTTTTGTAATCTCTTTTAATTCCATTTGTAATAAAATTGATGATAATTGATAAATGGGAATATTACATTCTAAAGAAATTACATCTAATAATTGTTGCCCTTTTTCGTGTAATAAATCATAAATCTTTTGTTCGTTTTCATTCAACTCTAAAAATAATTTTTTCTGAATTGTTTTTGGTTTTTCATTTAAATCCCAATTCAACATTTTTACAATATCTTTTGATGAGGTTAACACATTTGCTTGGTTATTTTTAATTAAATTATTACAGCCTTTGCTGTAAATATCTGAAGTTCTACCTGGAACTGCAAACACATCTTTGTCATAAGAATTGGCAATATCTGCAGTTACCAAAGAACCTCCTTTTACTGCAGATTCTATAATAATTGTGGCTCTAGATATACCTGCAACAATTCTATTTCGTTTTAAAAAATTTTCTCTTAAAGGGTCTTCCTCACTCCAAAATTCTGTTAAAAACCCTCCGTTTTCGTTCAATTGATTAATATACTTTTTATGAACCTTTGGGTAAATTTGCTCAAAACCATGGGCTAATACAGCAATTGTTTGTAGTTTGTTTTTTACAGCTGCTTTGTGGGCACAAATATCAACTCCATAAGCAAAACCACTTACGATTATAGGGTTGTATTCTGCTAAATCTTCTATTAATTTATTGCAAAAATCTCTTCCATAAGAGCTCATATTTCTAGTACCGACAATAGAAATTATTTTATCGCTATTAAGGTTTATATTTCCATCTTTGAATAATAGAATTGGACTGTCGATACAATTCTGAAGATTATGCGGGTAATTGTCTTCTAAAAAATAAGAATACTGAATTTTATTTTTTTTTATATAGGCAAGCTCTTGTTCTGCAAGAAGTATATTTTTAACATCAAACAAATGTTTGATTGCATGATTCCCTATACCATTGATCTTTTGCAAAGTAGCTGATTTTTCTTTAAAAACCTGAGTAACATCACCAACAGTAACAATGAGTTTTTTAGCTAAAACATCACCAATAGCTTTACTCTTTTGCAAGCGCAAAACAGCTAATAATTTTTCTTCTTTCAATAGATAACAATTTGAGTACCAATATAAAAAATAATTGTTGATAAAATTTATATCAATAGGCATTTCAAAACATCTAATTTTTTATATTTGTTAATATGAATCTAGCCAACCACATTAACGACTTACTTTACAGATATAATTGTGTGATTATTCCTGATTTTGGTGGTTTTGTTACCAACAAAATCAGCGCAAAAATGAATAAAACTTCTAATACGTTTTATCCGCCAGCGAAACAAATTACGTTTAATAGTCATTTAAAAGTAAATGATGGTTTATTAGCGAACTACATCGCTTCATCCGAAAACATTTCTTTTGAAAAAGCTTCTAATATCTTAGCTATATCTGTTATAAAATGGAAAAACGAAATTAAAACGAAACCAATACAAATAGCTGCAGTTGGTGTTTTAACATTAAATGAAAGTGGTCAAATAATTTTTGAACCAAATAAAAAAATTAATTATTTAACAGAATCTTTTGGGTTAACTCCTATAGAATCTGAATCAATAACAAGAAACAAAGCACACGTAATACCTTTAATTCCTATCGTTGAAATGGAAGAACGCAAAGGAATTCCTGCTTTTATAAAATATGCAGCTACTGCTGCTATATTGTTAACGCTTAGTTTTGTTGGTAACAATGCATATCAACAAAATAAGCAGCAAACAATTTTAGCTAGTCAAGAAAAAGCAATTGAGAAAAGAATACAATCAGCTACGTTTGTAATTGCAAATCCTTTACCAACTTTAGAATTAAATGTTGCTAAAAAACTAGTGATTGAAAAAAAGTATCACGTTGTTGCTGGCGCTTTTCAGTTTCCAGAAAATGCAAAGAGAAAAGTAGATCAACTAAAAGAACAAGGCTATAATGCTCGTATTCTTGGTGTAAATAAGTGGGGTCTAATGGAAGTCGCTTTTAATAGTTTTGCAGATAGAAATGACGCTATTAATAACTTATACAAAATACAAGATACAGTTTCTAAAGATGCTTGGTTACTGATAAAAAAGTAACATTTATTTATAGGCTATTCTTATATTTGCAGAAATTTTTAAAATGGAAGCAAAGACATCCAAAGAATCTTTAACAATACTTACAGATCTAGTTTTACCAGGAGAAACTAATTATTTAGATAACCTTTTTGGAGGAGAATTATTAGCAAGAATGGATAGAGCCTGTAGTATTGCTGCTAGACGTCATTCAAGAAGAATTGTCGTGACTGCTTCTGTTAATCATGTTGCTTTTAATAAATCTGTACCTGTTGGAAGTGTGGTGACCGTAGAAGCTAAAGTTTCTAGAGCTTTTAAATCATCCATGGAAATTTATGTTGATGTTTGGATTGAAGACAGACAATCTGGTCAAAGAACAAAAGTAAATGAAGGTATTTATACTTTTGTCGCTGTAGACGAAACAGGTAAACCTGTTCATATTCCTCAAGTTGTACCCGAAACGCCTTTAGAAAAAGAACGCTTTGATGGGGCTTTAAGACGTAAACAACTGAGTTTAATTTTAGCCGGTAAATTAGATCCTAGTGAAGCAACAGCTTTAAAAGCACTTTTTAACCTTTAACAGGATCACAGAAACTTTAAAGTATTATAGACAATAAGTATTATCGTTATTTTTTATGACTTTTTGTTAAAGAATTTTTAAAGATAATTTAATTAAAACTCAACTTTCTACAAACTAGAATAATAGCTGCTGATAAAAATAATAAGTATTCTAATTTATAATTCTGTTATTCTTATTTTTATTAGAACTTTAGACACAAACAGTTATCTATATTTTATTTTTTTCACCCATCTTGGGAGGTCATTTTGCTCTATTGTCTATTTTATCTAATATTACAGCAGGTATTATTTTATATATTAATTACCCTGTAAAGATTGCAAATAATATTACAATTCTTAAAGAAGATGAGCATATCATATGTGAAATAAGGGATATTGGGACTTTCTTTATTACGCTAAGAACTCCTGAAAAAGAATTAATTATAGAACCAAACTCTAAATTCTGCAAAAAAAATATAAGATATAATCATGAGTAAATATTTTCTTTGTTTAAGATTGTATATTAGCAAATAGACATTTTATTTTATGATACAATCTTACAAGAAAAAACCTGCTTTAGCAGAAGATTACGATTCTATAATTATAGGTTCTGGAATGGGAAGTTTAACTACTGCAGCTATTCTTGCTAAAGAAGGGCAAAAAGTTTTGGTTTTAGAACGTCATTATATTGCTGGCGGATTTACACATATTTTTAAACGTAAAGGTTTTGAGTGGGATGTTGGAATTCATTATATAGGTGAAGTTCAAAGAGAAACTTCTGTCATAAAAAAATTATTTGATTACATTTCTGATGGTCAACTTAAATGGGCAGATATGGGTGACGTGTATGATAAAATTATAATTGGCGATAAAGAATATGATTTTGTAAAGGGTGTACAAAATTTTAAAGACAAAATGTTTGGTTATTTTCCTGATGAAAAAAAAGCAATAGAAGAATATATAAAGTTAGTTTTCAAAGCAATAAAAACAAGTCAGAAATTTTACATGGATAAAGCTTTACCCCCAATCATGAGTTCAATTTTTGGCGGAAAAATGCGTAAACCTTTTTATAATTTTTCCGATAAAACAACCTATGAAGTTTTGAGTTCTATCACTAAAAATGAAGAACTCATAAAAGTACTCTCTGGTCAATATGGTGATTATGGTTTACCACCAAAACAAAGTAGTTTTGTGATGCATGCAGCTGTTGCCAGACACTATTTTGCTGGTGGAAGTTTTCCTATCGGAGGCTCATCTGAAATTGCAAAAACAATTGATACAGTTATTGAAAAGGCTGGAGGAACTATTTTAATTAGCGCAGAAGTTGACGAAGTTATCATTGAAAATAACAAAGCTATAGGTGTAAAAATGAAAGATGGTAAAACATTTTTAGCAAAAAAAATTATTTCTGGAGCAGGTATTATGACTACCTACAACAAGTTGATTCCATCAAAAATTATAGAAAAACATCAACTAAAACAACAATTACAAACGGTAAAAAGATCTGTATCTCATGCCTGTTTGTATATTGGTTTAGAGGGTTCTCCAGAAGAGTTGAATTTACCAAAAACTAACTATTGGATTTATCCTGATAAAATAGATCATGACACAGCTATTGACAATTATTTAAATGATTTAGATGCTGATTTTCCTGTCGTTTATATTTCTTTCCCGTCTGCAAAAGACCCTGATTGGCCCAACAGATATCCAGGGAAAAGCACCATAGATATTATTACTTTATTACCTTATGATGGTTTTAAAAATTGGGAAGATTCAAGATGGATGAAACGTAGTGAAGAATATGAAGCGTTAAAAGATAAAATATCAGAACGTTTATTAGCCGTTTTATACAAGCACATACCACAAGCTAAAGGTAAAATAGAACATTATGAGCTTTCTACACCTTTAACAACAAAGCATTTTGTTAATTATGCTAAAGGCGAAATCTATGGCTTAGATCATACTCCAAAACGCTTTAGACAGCGTTTCTTAAAACCAAGAACACCAATTAAAAACTTTTATTTAACAGGACAAGATGTTGTTACAGCAGGTGTTGCAGCAGCTTTATTTTCTGGTGTAATTACAACTTCAGCAATGACAGGGAAAAATATTATTAAGAAAGTCATGAAAAGTTAATTACCTTTTTAACATCCAAGAAGCAGGGTTTAAACGAGTTGTATTTTTAAACAACACAAAAATAAGTTTGGTTTTTTTAGAAATTTTATCTGTAAAAATTTTACCTATTTTTTGTCCTGTTACAATTTTGTCACCTTTTTCAACAAAAGAGTTTTCAAGGTTATTGTAAGAAGTAATATAGTTTCCATGTCTAATTAACACATTTCTTGTACCACCAGAACCCAATAGGATATTTAAAACTTCACCATTATAGATGGCTTCAGCATTACTTCCATTACTAGTAACTATATGCAAGCCTGTACCATTTATTGTAATTCCAGGAAACGTAGGATGAGGTTGTTTTCCAAACCTTCTAATAACAAGTCCTTCTTTAACGGGCCAAGGCAACAATCCTTTATTCAATACAAATTTTGCTGCTAATGCTTTTGCTTCTGGACTCAGAATAAATTCGTTTTTCTTCGAAGTTTTTGGCTTTATGTTTAATTTCGATTTTGCTAATCTATTAGCTCTAGCAATTTCGTCTCTTATAATCTTATCTATTTTATTTGCAACTCTTTTTTCTGCTTTAATTTTATTTTGTAAATCCTTTTTGTACTTATTTTCTTTACTTTTTATTTTAATGATTAAATTTTCTTGCTTCTTTTTATCAGTTTCAATTTCTTCCTTTTGATTTTTCTCTGATAAAATTAAAGTATCCTTTACCTGTTTCTGATACACTAAAGAATCTTTGATTTTTTTAATAAGATTAGTTTGCAAAACAATTTCTGCCCCTTGCTTTTTTCGAAATGAAGTATATTGCTTCATATACCCCAAACGTTTGTATGCTTGATAAAAATTTTGTGAAGACAACAAAAACATCGTTCTACTTTGTTGCGATTTACTTTTGTAAGATCTGTAAATCATTTCACTATAATCTGCCTTTAAATCAGAAATGTTTTTTTTGAGTTTTTTTAATTTAGTTTCATTAGTTTTTATCTCTCTTGATAAAAATTTGGCTTCTAAATTTATGGTTGAAATTAGTTGATTTCTAACGTCAATCTTTTGTTTTATATCTCTTAAATCTTCTAGAGCATTTTTCTCTTTTTTCTTTTCATTAAAAATAAATCTATTCAACTTTACAATTTCAGATTTATATCTTTTACGCTGATTTTCTAACTCCCTTTTAGTTTGACTAAAAATGGAGAAACTCATCAGAAAGACTGATAAAAAAAGGATGTAAAACTTTTTATTATTCATTAAAATTTTAAACGTTTATAAGTACTCGGAATATTAAAAGACATATTTAAAGCTGCATCAAAAATAACGGATTTATAGAATAAATCTAAAATCGTAACAGATCTAGAGTTTTTTGCTTTGATATTAATTTCTGATGGAAAAACAACACCATCGACTAAGTTATAAGAAGGGTATTTTATATCTAACCGTAGATTTTTAAGAGGATTTACAATAGATTGCTCTTCTAATTTAAAATGCGAAGGATTTATTGTAAAGAAAATATCAAACAATTCTGCTTGCTTTTTTGGGGATAAAACATAGCTATTATTTGCAATTTCTACAGTTTGTTTTTCTTCTTTTACATTTAATAACGATTGTCCTAAAAATAGATTTTGGAGTTGCTCGAAATTAATTTCTACACCTAATAATTTTTTAATCATGGAGAAATCTCCTTCAAAATAATTTTTAGCAAAGGGGGAGTAATAACTTACAGAAGTTGGTGTAATTTTAGCTTTAAAAACAGTTATAAACTTAGTTCCTCGTAGCCAAATAACTTCATCCTTAATAATTTTCATATTCACAGATAAACTTTGTTTAGTTTTTCCATTATTAAAATTCACTTTTAACTTTGCATCAACAGTTTCTCTATCAAAATTTGCTGCTATATGTTTTTTTGCTACTTTTTTTGCCGAAATTTCTTTGGCAATTGCATTGGCATCAATCATATTTTTTTTTGTTTTACAGGAAGTTAAAACAATTGTAAAAAGGAGAATATATTTTAAAAACTTCATTTTTTAATTCTTCAGATTTTTAGCTTTTTGTTTGTACTTTTTTTCTTCTTCATTGTTCCCTAAACCTTTAAAGGCTTTCGCAATTTCAGTATAAAAATCAACTTCCATTTTATCCTCTATAACAAAATCAAAACCGTTTTGCAAAGTAGCTAAAGCATTTTTATACTTTTTTAAATCATTTAAGGTTTTCGCTTTCACTAAATATACATAAGGTTGTGCAGGAAAGAGTGCTATTCCTTCTTCACTAAATTTTAATAAATTAGCTACATTATTACTTGATTGGTTTAAAATTTGTTTTAAAACTTTATATGATTTATCTGTTTTAAATTGATTGATTAAAGAGCTTAAGTCAGAGGGATTTTCTTTTTTAACTGAAGCTTCTTTTCTCTTCTCTAAATTAGCTTTTAATTTTTTTAAATTCGATGATAAAGCATTTTCTTTTTCAAGAGTATTCATTAAAAAAATTGCTTTCTTATATTGCTTATCGTACACCAATAATTTTGCTAACTGGTCTCTTTCTTTTGGATTAATAGCAACTATTTTCTGTTGAACTTTAATCGCTTCTTTATAGTTTCTTTCTTTCTGATAAATCTTAACAAAATGGCTTAACATCCAAAGGTTATTGATGTCTTTTGACAACGACCTTTCGATATATTCTTTGGCTAATAAGGTGTTGTTAAGTAATAAATAGTTTTTTGAAAATTCAAAAAAAACTGAAACATCGTTTGTTAAAATTTGATTACAGCTTTCTAAATTTTCAATTGCTTTTTGATAGTTTCCTATTGCTTTCTCTGACAAAGCTTTAAAAAAAAATTCTTGAAACTTTAATTCTGTTTCTTCAGTTAAATCTTCTTTTACAGGAATACTATCTTGTGCAAAAATATTAATTGAGAAAAAAACAAAAAAGAAAAGAACCAGTTTAAAATAGTTAAACAGTTTCTTTTCTCTCTTCTTTTTATTCTTCTTTTTAAAATACATTTATATTAATTCTGAATAATCTCCAATACTTACAGAAGTATAATTTCCATTATATTTTGCATGATTTCCAATCATAGCATTGTCTAAGTTTGCATTTGAAATTTGCACATTAGTTTGAATTAATGAATTTACAATCGTAGAGTTTTCAACGACACTATTCTCACCAATAGAAACATAAGGTCCGATCTTCGTGTTTTTTAAAACAACATTTGCGCCAATATAACAAGGTTGAATAATTTCTGAATTTTCTAAAACAACGTCCTCAGAAACTAAATTATTACCAGCAGCATACTCAAAAATAAGTGTTTGTTTATTGGTATCTACTGTTGGATCTTTTTTACCACAATCCATCCAATCATTTACTTTTCCTGGCACAAACTTTGCTCCTTGCTGTTTTAAAGATTCTAAAACATTAGTTATTTGAAACTCATTATTTTCTTTCAAGTCATTATCAATTAAATACTGAATTTCTTCAAGAATTTTCTCTCCACTTTTAAAGTAATAAATTCCAATTATGGCTAAATCAGAAACAAACTCTTTTGGTTTTTCAATAAAATCAGAAATAAATCCATCTTGTAATTTTACAACACCAAATGCATTTGGATTTTCAACTTGTTTCACCCAAATGGCACCATCTACATTTACATCTAAAGTAAAATCTGCTTTAAACAAAGTATCTGCATAAGCAACCACACAAGGACCACTTAAAGACTCTTTTGCGCAATAAATTGCATGCGCAGTTCCTAATGCTTCTTCTTGAATATATACAGATCCTTTCGCACCCAATTCCTCGGCAATTTTTAATAATTTTTGTTCAGTATCTGTAGGAAACCCTTTTGCTATAGGGCCAATAATAAATGCTATTTCATCAATTTTTTCATCTATAACAGAAGCAATATCTTCTACCAAACGTTGTACAATTGGCTTACCTGCTATGACTGTTAATGGCTTTGGAACCGTAAGAGTATGAGGTCTTAAACGAGATCCAATTCCAGCCATTGGTACAATAATTTTCATCTATTTTTTTTTTAATTATAAGATGCAATATACTATTAATTAAGAGATTTTAAAATAGTTTTGACCTTAAAATACCTTAAACTGATTGTTAAAATAAATTATTTCTCCCCATTTATAAGGAGAAATATCCATGTAAATAGGGAGGGAAAAATTTCATCATAAATAGGGATTGACAAGTACCTCTATTTACTATATTTTTACAGTAATATATTTATAATATAATCCCCCAAACATTCATTTTTATAAATGATATCAAAAACCCAAGTTAACGCTTGGGTTTTTCGTTTCTTTGCAAAAAATAAATTTATTTCTGTGAATTATTTATCAGTAGAAAATATATCGAAATCTTATGGAGAACGCGTCTTATTCGAAGACATCTCTTTTGGAATTAGTAAAGATCAAAAAGTTGCTTTTGTAGCAAAAAATGGAAGTGGTAAAACATCTATCTTAAATATTATTGCAGGTTTGGATGTTCCTGATTCCGGACAAGTTGTAAGTAGAAAAGGAATTTCTATTGCTTATTTAGCTCAAAAGGATGATATCAACCCAGATTTAACTATTGAAGAAACTATTTTTGCAACTGATAATAAAATTCTTTCTATTGTTAATCAATATGAAAGTGCTTTAAAAAATCTTGATGATGGTGACGCTTACCAAGCTGCATTTGATTTAATGGATCAACACAATGCGTGGGATTTTGAAACACAATACAGACAAATTTTATCGAAATTAAAATTAGACGATTTAACATTAAAAGTAGGTTCTCTCTCTGGAGGACAAAGAAAACGACTGTCTTTAGCCATCGTTTTAATTAATAAACCCGATTTACTAATTCTAGATGAACCAACAAATCATTTAGATTTAGAGATGATAGAATGGCTAGAAGCATTCTTCGCTAAAGAAAAAATTACTTTATTTATGGTTACTCACGACCGTTACTTTTTAGAGCGTGTGTGTAATGAAATTTTAGAATTAGATGAAGGTAAAATCTATAAATACAAAGGAAATTATTCTTACTATTTACAAAATAAGGAAGAGCGTTTAGCTTTAGAAGCAACTAATTTAGGTAAAAGTAAAAGTTTATTTAAGAAAGAGTTAGAATGGATGCGAAAGCAACCAAAAGCTAGAACTACGAAATCGAAATCTAGAACAGATGATTTCTATCAAATAAAAGAGAAGGCACATCAACGTAGAAAAGACCATCAAGTTCAGTTAGAGATCAATATGGAGCGTTTAGGAAGTAAAATTCTTGAGCTTCATAAAGTGTCTAAATCTTTTGGAGATAAAAAGATTTTAGATGATTTCGATTATGTTTTTAAACGTGGTGAACGTGTTGGAATAATTGGTAAAAACGGAACAGGTAAATCTTCTTTTTTAAATATTATCACAGAAAAAGCTCCTTTAGATTCTGGTAAAGTTATTTTGGGGGAAACTGTAAAATATGGATACTATACACAAACAGGAATTAACATAAAAGAAGGACAAAAAGTTATTGAAGTTGTAAAAGAATTTGGAGAATTTATTCCACTCTCTAAAGGAAGAAAAATTTCTGCTTCACAATTATTAGAACGCTTCTTATTTGACAAAAAGAAACAATATGATTTTGTTGAAAAACTATCTGGAGGTGAGCAGAAACGTTTGTATTTGTGTGCTGTTTTAATTCAGAATCCAAATTTTTTAATTTTAGATGAGCCTACAAACGATTTGGATGTTGTTACATTAAATGTTTTAGAAAACTTCTTATTAGATTACCCAGGAAACCTTTTGGTTGTATCTCATGATAGGTATTTTATGGATAAAATTGTAGATGCTCTTTTTGTTTTTAGAGGAGAAGGAATTGTAGAAAACTTTCCAGGAAATTATTCAGATTTTAGAGCCTATGATAATTCTAATACGAAACAAGTCGCTGAGAAAAAAGTAGTTGAAAAGGTTGAAAAAAAAGAAAATAAAAATGCTTTAACTTTTAATGAAAAAAGAGAATTTGGTTCTTTAGAAGCAGATATTGAAAGGCTTCAAAAAAGAAAAGCAAAAATTGAATCTCAGTTTTTAAATGTGGAAATTGCATCCGAAGATATCGCTAAAAAATCTGAAGAATTACAAGAAACAATATCAAATTTAGAGCAAAAGGAAGAACGCTGGTTAGAACTTTCTATGAAATTAGAAGGTTAATCAACTTTAACGATATCTTCTTCTTTTAATAAATCTTCATTGTTAAATCGCAATAAAATTTGTGCAACAGCAATTGTATCTTTTTCACAATAGGTAACAATTCTTTGCAGATCCTTTTCTTTGTAATAAACATGGGCAACTTCACTACCATTAATATCATCTTTTGGCGAAGAGATTCCTAAAATTGAGGTCAATAATTTTAAGGAAGTATAGTGTTTGTAATCACCAAATTTCCACAACTCCAGAGTGTCTAAATGTGGTACTTCCCATGGTTTTTTTCCAAATAAATTTAATTTTTTAGGCAATTCTATTTGATGCACAATCATTCTTCTTGCAATAAATGGAAAATCGAATTCTTTTCCATTATGAGCACATAAAACATTTGTCTTATTTGCAAAATGAGTGTCTAATAAAACTTTAAAATCAGATAAAAGTTGATGTTCATCATCTCCATAAAAGGAGGTTAAACGCAATTGTTTGTTCTTCTCCACATCCACAAAATAACCAACAGAAATACAGATTATTTTCCCGAATTCTGCCCAAATTCCTGCTCTCTCATAAAATTGTTCTGAAGTAAATTCGTCTTTACGTTGATATTTCGTTTTTTGCTCAAAAAGTTCTTGAATTGTTTTAGAAAGGGAGTTCCAGTTTTCTTCTTGAGGGACCGTTTCAATATCTAAAAACAAGATATTGCTTAACTTGTAAGTAAGGTTCATAGCGTATTATTTTTTCTTTTTCAAAACTAAGGTAGTGAAAATATAAAAGCTCCAAAAATTAATTTGGAGCTTTAAAAATTTGTAAGAAAATAGAAACTTATCTAATTACTAGTTTTTTAGTAACAGTTTTTCCTGCTTCAGTTACTTTAAGAATATAAATTCCAGAAGATATAGTAGACACATCAACATCTGATTTTACACCAGAAAAACTTGATGAAAGAACTTTTTTACCTAATAAATTAAATAAAGTTACACTTTTCTCTAAATTAGATGAAGTAACAACCGTAAATTTATTATCTGTAATAGGGTTTGGATAGGTTGCAAAACCTTCAATAATATTAGTTCTTACAGAAGCTGTTCCAGCAGGGACATAAGAGCCTAAATTTGCCCATTCTGTGTCAACATCTGATACGACCCATTCAGAATCAGAAACATCAGTTCCTGCTGAACTTGCCCAATCTCCATTTGGTCCTGAAATAGAATTTTTCCTTGTTAAAGTGTGATCTTTGGTAGCGTTTGCAACACCAGCAACATCCCAAGCACTTCCTGGATCTACTGTAGGAACACCTACTACATCTATTAAATTAAAATCCCCATTATTATCTTTTTTAAATAATCCAATGGCATCATCACCGTTGTAATGAAGAGCACTCTCATAAGGGAGTGCAAGGTCCCCAACAGCTAATATAGAAGCATCCGCTTGATCAGTAGAAACTACATAAACATCGCCATCAATCACTGTACTACTTAACGTTAAATCTCTCTCAGCTTTCCAATCGCCTCCATTGTTAGAACCTTTAATCATATAATTAGATAGGTCTACATCGCTTCCAGTTCCGTTATAAATTTCAACAAATTTATTATTACTGCTTCCTTCAGCATACATACTAAAAAATAAATCAGAATATTGTCCTTCAGGATCTGTTACAGCGGGAGTATAAGAACCTAAATTAGCCCATTCTGTGTCAACATCTGTTACAACCCATTCAGAATCAGAAACATCTGTTCCTGCTGAACTTACCCAATCTCCATTTGGTCCTGAAATAGAATTTTTTCTTGTTAAGGTATGATCTTTAGTAGCGTTTGCAACACCAGCAACATCCCAAGCACTTCCTGGATCTACTGTAGGAACACCTACTACATCTATTAAATTAAAATCCCCATTATTATCTTTTTTAAATAATCCAATGGCATCATCACCGTTGTAATGAAGAGCACTCTCATAAGGTAGTGCAAGGTCCCCAACAGCTAATATAGAGGCATCTGCTTGGTCTGTAGAAACCACATAAACATCGCCAGCAATTACTGTACCAGTTAAACTTAAATCTCTCTCAGCTTTCCAATCTCCTCCATTGTTAGATCCTTTAATCATATAATCAGATAGGTCGATATCGCTTCCTGTTCCGTTATAAATTTCAATAAATTTATTATTACTACTTCCTTCTGCGTACATACTAAAAAATAAATCAGAATATTGCCCAAATGATGCTGCACTAAAAGTTAAAGTTAATAATAAAGTAAAAAAGTATTTTTTTTCCATGTGTATCTTTTAATTTGATTAGATGTAAATATAGGAAATATTTGTTTTTTTTAGTGATTAGTAACACATTAATTAATTGTTAAATAAGTTTTTAAAAAAAATAGATACCTATTTTTCAACATTTTACCCAATGTTATTTAAAAGTAAAGTAAAACCTCTAAGATTAAATGATTGTTAAGAACTTGTTATTATACTAGAATTAGCTGTATTTTTGATACTTATCTTTTAAAGAGATCATGAATAAAAACGATATTAAAATTTTGCTGGTTGATGATGAGCCAGATATTCTAGAAATTGTTGGATATAATTTAAAAAACGAAGGTTATCAAATATTTACTGCTAATAACGGACTAGAAGCTATAAAATCTGCTAAAAAAAATGTGCCTCATTTAATTTTATTAGACATAATGATGCCAGAGATGGATGGTATTGAAGCTTGTGAAAAAATCAGGAAAATAAAATCTTTAGAGAATGTAATTATATCATTTCTAACTGCCAGAGGAGAAGACTACTCACAAGTCGCTGGATTTGAGGCTGGTGCTGATGATTATATTACAAAACCTATAAAACCAAAAGTCTTAATAAGCAAAATAAGGTCTTTATTAAGGAGGTTAAAAACCGAAGAAGAAAGTGAAGAGACTTTTAAAGTTGGAGATATTGTTATTGATAGAGATGAATACGTCGTTTACAAAGCCGGAAAAAGAATTTCACTTCCAAGAAAAGAATTCGAGCTCTTTTCTTTACTAACGTCAAAACCAGGAAAAGTTTTTAAAAGAGAAGTTATTTTAGATACCGTTTGGGGAAATGAAGTGGTAGTTGGAGGTAGAACTATAGATGTACACATTAGAAAACTACGTGAAAAAATAGGTGATGATCATTTTAAAACTGTAAAAGGAGTAGGCTATAAATTTGTGCTAGAAGACTTAGATAAATAAACAAATAAATACTTTTTTTTGAAACTAAAAAAAACTTACTCATATGCTCTTTGGTCAGCAGTATATTTAACATTACTTTCTGTATCTATAACTGCCATTTCGTACTTTATCTTTAATAAATACTTAGGTGTTGCGAGTATTTTAATTTCTATAACAGCAATTTTTATAATTTCATTTTTTATAATTCAATATAGAGCTGAAAGATTTATTTACAGACGTTTAAAAAAAATATATGAAGACGTTTCTATCTTAAACGTAAACGATCTTAAAAAAGAATCTACAACAACAGATATAGAAAAGCTTTCTAAAAGTATGCAAAAGTTTGTAGAAGGCAAACGTTTAGAAATAGAAAGTTTAACTGAAAGAGATTCTTTTAGACGTGATTTTCTAGGCAATCTTGCTCATGAATTAAAAACACCTCTTTTTACAGTTCAAGGTTATATTTTAACCTTAATGGAAGGTGCTGTGAATGACAAGCAAATACGAATGAAGTATTTAGACAGAGCTAATAAGGGTGTAGAAAGACTGGTTGCTGTTATAAAAGACTTAGATATGATTGCCAAATTAGAAAATGATGGCATGAAACTAAATATTGGCGTATTTAACATTCTTGAACTTATTCAAAATGTGTTTGATTTGCTAGAAATGAAAGCAAAGAAAAGAAACATTACACTTCAATTTGATCAAGTTTATGAGTTTCCTGTTTTTGTAAAAGGTGATATTGAAAAAATTGAACAAATACTAATTAACTTAATTGTAAACTCTATTAAATATGGAAATCCTAATGGGACAACCTTTCTTGGAGTTGAAAATTATAGTGAAACAAAATTCATTATCAAAGTTATTGATAATGGAGAAGGTATCCAAAAAGAACACATTTCACGTTTATTTGAAAGATTCTATAGAGTAGATCAAAGTAGGTCTCGTGAACAAGGAGGCTCTGGTTTAGGACTCTCCATTGTAAAACACATTGTAGAAGCTCATGATGAAAATATTTTACTAAAAAGCACTTATGGTGAGGGTTCAGAATTTTCTTTCACCCTTGAAAAAGCTAGATAAATTCTAGAATTATACTACATCAAAGCCGATATCTTTTCTGAAATTTATTTTATCAAAATGAATCTTATTGACGCTGTTATAACTTTTCTCTAAAGCTTCGTCAATTGAATTACCAAAAGAAGTTATCGCCATAACTCTTCCACCATTTGTAACTACTTGATTCTCTTTAATTTTAGTTCCTGCATGAAAAACTATGGATTCTTCTACCGATTCAAAACCCGTAATTTCTTTATTTTTCTCGTACTCTTCTGGATAACCTCCAGAAACTAACATCACAGTTACTGCTGTTTTTTCTGTTACTGAAAAGGATTTTTTATCTAAAGTTTGATTAGCTACACCTTCAAATAAATCAAATAAATCAGATTCTATTCTAGGCAAAACAACTTCTGTTTCTGGATCACCCATCCTTACATTATATTCAACTACAGAAGGGTTTCCATTATCATTCATTAATCCAATAAAAATAAAACCTCTGTAATCAATTCCATCTTTTTGTAAACCGGTAATTGTAGGTTTCACAACCAATTCTTCTACTTTATTTAAAAAAGATTCGTCTGCAAATGGCACAGGCGAAATCGCTCCCATTCCACCAGTATTTAAACCAGTATCTCCTTCACCAATCCTTTTGTAATCTTTTGCTGATGGTAAAATTTTATAATTTTTCCCATCGGTCAAAACAAAAACAGACAATTCTATTCCTTTTAAAAACTCTTCAATTACAACTGTTGAAGAAGCTTCTCCAAATTTCTGATTCGCAACCATTTCTTCTAATTCAGCTTTTGCTTCATCCAAAGAATTTAAAATCAAAACTCCTTTACCTGCTGCTAAACCATCAGCCTTTAAAACAAAAGGAGGTTGTAAAGTTTCTAAAAAGGCAAAACCTTCTTCTAAATTTTCTTTTGTAAATGATTGATATTTTGCAGTTGGAACTCCATGTTTTTGCATAAACTGTTTTGAGAAATCCTTACTTCCTTCTAACAGAGCTCCGTCTTTTTTAGGTCCAATAACAGAAATGTTTTTTAAATCAATATCATCTAAAAAGAAATCGTGAATACCTTCAACTAAAGGCGCTTCAGGGCCAACAACAACCATTTGAATATCATTTTTTAAAACAACGTTTTTTACCGCTTGAAAATCTGTTGGGTTTATATTGATATTTGTTGCAATTTTATGTGTTCCTGCGTTTCCAGGAGCAACAAAAAGTTGATTGATTTTATTGCTTTCTAATAGTTTTAAAGTAAAAGCATGCTCTCTACCTCCAGATCCTAAAATAAGTACATTCATGTTTGTTGTTGTGTTGTTATGACTGCAAATATATTTTAAATTCTTTGGATTCACGCTTTCAAAAGAAAGACATTTTTACTTGAGCCTAAATTATTAAAGCAGTTAACTTTTAATTAGAATCCCCACTTTAAAAAATATTTAATAGCTGATGAAAGGTGATGTATGAATAGTTTTAAACTTTTTGACGAGCCTTTTTGATGTTGATGTGTAATTTCGACATTTGGGAAATATAAAATCTTTTTTTCTATTTTTTGAATTTCTCTACAAATATCTGCATCCTCCAAGTATAAAAAATAACGCTCATCAAAGCCTCCTAGAGATTTAAAGTCTGCTGTTTTAAAAAGCATAAAACATCCATGAATAAATTCAGGGCAAAATGATTTTTCTAAATCTTGATTTCTATATTCATTGTTTATAGTTTCAGGTTTTGAGATTTTGAATTTCCTATTTATCAAATCAAAAAAAGTCGGATGCTTTCTACAAACGTATTGGTTTTCTTTATTTGGGAAAAGAACTTTTGGAGTAATAAAAGAAACATCGGTATTATTTAAAAGCTCGGTAATTAAATCTAGAATTACATTAGGAGAAAAAGTAACATCTGGGTTTAAAATTAAATGAAAGTCAGCATCTAGTTCATCTAGAACTAAATTATGTGCTTTTCCAAAACCAATATTTTTTCCAGTAAAAAAATATTGTATATCTGGATGTTTAAAGTATTTTTCTAATCTGTTTTCTGGTGAATTATCTATTAAAAAAAGTTTTTTCTCTAAAGGTGTTTTTAAAAAAGAATCAACTGTTTTTTTTATAGTTTCTAGGTTCTCATTAAATAAAACAACTGAAGCTGTTATCATAATTAATATGCTTTTTCTTCTCCTTTAAAAACGTTTAAAATAGTTTTAAGAATAATTTTAAGATCTAATAAAAAAGACCAATTTTCTATATAAAATATATCAAAACGTACTCTATTTTTAATATCTGATCTTTTTTTAATTTCACCTCTATAACCACTTATCTGCGCCAAACCAGTAATACCTGGCTTTACAATATGCCTTTTTAGATAGTCATTTACATCTTTCTGATACACTAAAGATAGGCTTTCTAAATGTGGCCTAGGTCCAACAACACTCATATCTCCTAACAAAACATTAAAAAATTGAGGTAATTCATCCACACTTGTTTTTCTTAAAAATGTTCCCATTTTTGTAACTCTTGTATCATGTTTTGTAGTGTGAACTTGATCTGAAAAAGCATTTATTTCCATAGACCTAAATTTGTAACATATAAATTCATTACCATTAATACCTTCTCTTTTCTGCTTAAAAATTAATGGTCCCTTAGATTCAAATTTAACTAATATCCAAAGAATTGGTATAAGCCACGATAAAATAAAAATACACACAAAAAAAGAAAAGAAGATATCAAAGACTCTTTTTACATAAAAATTTTCTGCAAACTCAAAAGGAAGTTTACTGACATTTAAAACCATTAGAGTGTCATCGTAAAATTCTACACTTTGATTTTTACTATACAACTCACTTGAGTTTGGAATTAACTTTAAAAAAATATTTTGATCTAAGGCAAACTTGTTTATTTTCTTTATTTGGTCTTTCGTTAGTAGAGTTAATGAACAATATATTTCATCGACTGTATTTTCTTTTGCATATTCAAAAACACTATCTAAATTTCCTAAATATTCTTTTTTAGTAAAAACTTTGTCAGAGAAAAAACCAAGATACTTATAACCTAGATTAGATTTACTTTTAAATAGCTTAATGATGTTTTTTGATGAATCATCAAAACCAACAACAACTGTTGTTCTATAATTTTTTCCAAATGATCTATATTTTTTTAAAAGAAAAAACCAAAAAAACTTACAGAAAGAGATACTTATAATGATAGAAGTTAATATTAAAAACTGGTTGTTCACAATATCTCCTTCTCTAAAAATACCAAAATAGGCAAAATAGCCAAGGATAAATATTAAAAACTGTTTTCCTAATAAAGTAAATAATCTAAAAAACCTTGTATATCTGTAAACCTTGTAAAAACCAAAGAAATAAGAAGTAAGTAGCCAAAAAATTGTGATATAAGAAAGAAAATAAATATTATAATATTGTTTATCATAAATGAGATAAACTATGATATTTATAATAAAAACATCTATAATTATCTGAAATGGTCTTATTAAATAGGAGTATCTTTTCTTCAAGTTTGTCTAATTATTTAAAACAAATATATTGTTTTAACGTAAAAGTTTCAAAATCATTTTATCAATTGTAAAAAAGTTTTTTGCAACCGCTTTTTGATGGCAAAAATCTATGGGTTTATCTATTAATATAATAAGAGAGTTAACAAGCTCTTTTATATTCCAACTTGTAACTACAAAATCTAAATTATTATTTTTAAATAATCTTTTTAGCTCACTATTGTCGTCAGTGATGAGAAATACTTTACAATCTGAAGCTAGTAAATTAGGTAGTTTTGAAGGCAAAGACCCTTTAGATGTCCCTTCTTTTTGGGGGATAATTTGAACATCGCTTTTGTGATATAATTCTTCTAAATGTTCTTTTTCTACTAACCCATGAAAATGAATTCTTGAATTTGTATTCATTTTTTTTAACTTATTAAAAGTGTCTCCTCTAGAAAAAAAATGAAAAATAGTGTTTTTAGTGCTTACTGAAGCTTGATCAAAAAAATCAAATAATCTTACTGGATTTTGTTTTTCTCCTAAAGCACCAGAATATACTACATGTTTCTTTTCTTTATCAAAAAGGTGCTCTAAATCATTTGTTCGCTTATCTTTTATTGTGATAAAAGGATATTGAACCTCGAGTTTATTTTCTTGTAAAGCATATAACTCTTTTGCTTGCTCCTTCATTTCCTTGGATAGAAAAACTAATTTAGTACAACTTCGATAACATTTTCTTTCTATTATGTGGATAAATAAACGAATAAATTTATTTGTAAACCCCTTTTTATCAGAGGAATAAACCTCCTGTAGATCATGCACCATTCCAACCTTTTTAATTGATTTATTCAAGAATGGTAAAATGCAATAAAAAGCAAAACTCGGGGGAAAAACAGGGATTACAATGTCTTTGTTTTTTTGATGCTTTTTTATTTTTCTCAAAACAAAAAATGCAAAACTAATTTCTAAAATAATTCTTCTTACAATCGTTTTTTTAGAAAAAGCTAAATACTTTCCTCCTCTAATTATTTTAATTCCGTTTAATTCTTCTTGACTTTCTTTTATTTTCCAATCTGGATAAAAAGGATGATAACATAACATCGTTACATCATGACCATCGTTTTTTAAGGCAATTGCAAAATCAGTATTAAATTTACCTGTAGAAATGGGTTCAGGGTAAAAAAAAGGAGATATTATTAAAATGTTTTTATTATTTTTCACTTAATCGTTCTCTTATAATTATTGATGAATTACCAATATATGCTTTATTTAGATACAACTTAAAATGCGCTTAATGTAAATTTATAAAGTAAGAAATTATCTGTTTTTTAATATAAGGATTTTACTTCGCCTTTGTTAAAAATTCTTAATTTTCCGTTAACGGTATAGTCAGTTATTGGAACTTCAATGGAATTAAAATAATCTTTTGATATTTTATATAATTCTTCACTTCCTTCTAAATCTGGTAATCCCCAATATTGATTTTTAAAATAATCTTTACTAAAATGGTTCATATCATCTCCTTTAAATTTTTGTACTAAAGGTCCTTTTTCAACAACAAAGCTATGATCAACCCCAACAATATTTACAGATTTAGGATTTAAATAAGCTGCAATTTGAAGTGCTGTAAAAGTAACTGTACAACCAGTAGATAAAACCTTTTCTATATTTTTTTCAATTTTATTTTGATCTTTTAGATTCACAAACAATACATTCTTTCGTGGTCTAACACCTAAATAGAACGCTCTTACTGGCAAAATTAAAGTTCTATTAGTTTTGTTAAAGTATTCTTTATTTTGATTAATTACAAAACCATTTACACATGTAATTATATCTGGTCTCCAAGAACTTTTATCATAAATTAAATTTATTTTATTCATACCGATAGAAACAAAAGAGTTATTTACTTTATCTAAAGGTGTTTTATTTAAACTTGGACCATTACCAACTATTAAAACTGGTTTATTTGAAAATGGTTTTAAAATACTCCAATCATTTTTATTTTT
>LAQA01000049.1:52741-58522 GCA_000981625.1 Flavobacteriaceae bacterium ASP10-09a | reverse complement strand
AGAACAGGCGAAATTATGAAAGGGCATGTTAGTTTAGGAAGTTTAAGAATTCGTCAAGATTTTTTAATCGCACAAGCGTTACAAGCGCCCTATAAAAATAATACAGTTGATGATGATTTTGCTTTGCAAATGGCTTTGGCTAGAATTAGACAATTGGCAGCTCATGAAATAGGGCATACCCTAGGTTTTGCTCATAATTTTATAGCAAGTACAAACGGAAGGACTTCAGTGATGGATTACCCACATCCAAAATTTACTTTAAAAGATGGCGAAATTGATTTTTCGGACGCATATGATACTAAAATTGGTGCTTGGGATAAAGTAACCGTTGCGTATTCTTATCAAGATTTTACAGAAGATAAAAATGAATCACAAGAATTAAATACCATCTTAGAAAATGCTTTTTCTAGCGGATTAAAATACTTATCAGATGCAGATGCAAGGCCACAAGGAAGTGCAAGCGCAACGGCTCATTTATGGGATAATGGAGGTAATATTTATGATGAGTTGTACACTCTTTTAGATGTAAGAAAAACGGCTATTGCAAATTTTTCTTTGGATAATATTAAAACAAATCAACCTTATTCTGTATTAGAAGACGTGTTTGTTCCTTTGTATTTTTTCCATAGATTTCAAACAGAAGCAACTGTAAAACTAATTGGTGGCTTAAATTATAGTTATGCAGTAAAAGGTGGAAATCAAAAAGTAGTAGAAAGAGTTTCTGGAACGACAGAAAGAATTGCTTTGCAAGCAGTTTTAAAGACAATAGCTGTGGATGAAATTGCAATTCCAAAAGAAAAATTAGCTCTTTTTCCACCAAGAGCAATCGGTTTTGGTAGAACTAGAGAATCTTTTAAAAGTGACTTAGGTGTGGCATTTGATGCTTTTGGAGCTGTAGAAACGGCAAGTGAAATGACTTTAAATTTATTGTTAAATCCACAAAGAGCTTCAAGATTAATTGCGCATAAAAGTTTAGAAAAAAGACAATTAGGTTTAGACGAATTAATTGATGAATTGATTACAAAAACCATCAAAAAAACACACAAAGATTCGTATTATCAAGAATTACAAAACGTAATCAATATGACAGTTTTAGAGCAATTATTTTATTTAGCTTCTTACAAAAATCAGTATCAACAGGTAAATGCAATTGTGTTGTTTAAGTTGGATGAAATTAAATTGTTTTTACAAAATAAAAAAGCGCTAGGAATTCAAAAAATATATGATTCCGCTATGATTAAACTGATTGAAGGTTTTGTTAAAAACCCGGTTTCGTTTAAGAAAAGTATGGCACCACAAATACCTGACGGTTCACCTATAGGAACTGATTATAAATATTAATTAATAAAATATTAATTTCGTCGTTTTCATTTAGAGTAAATTGCTGAAAACAAATTTTTCTGCCACTTTAGTTTCATAAAATAACTTAAAGTGACACCATTTAATAAAATAGATATGATTATAGACTTAATATCAGATACAGTAACAAGACCAACAAAAGGGATGTTGGATGCAATGATGACTGCAAAAGTTGGTGATGATGTTTTTAAAATGGATCCAACAGTAAATGCTTTGCAAGAAAAAGCGGCGGCAATGTTCGGAATGGAAGATGCTTTATTTTTCCCATCAGGTACTATGGCAAATCAAACTGCCATAAAATTACACACGCAACCTGGAGATAAACTAATTTGTGATAAATATGCGCACGTCTATAATTACGAAGGTGGAGGTGCAGCATTTAATTCGGGTGTAACCTGTAAATTAATTGATGGTAATAGAGGAATGTTTACAGCTGAGCAATTGCAAGAAGCAGTTATTGGTAGAGCCGATATTCATGTTCCTTATTCAAGATTAGTTTGTGTCGAAAATACTACAAATAAAGGAGGTGGAGCTTGTTGGGATTTTTCTGAGTTAGAAAAGTTGAAGAAAATATCTAAAGAAAACAACCTAGCTTTTCATTTAGATGGCGCACGATTATTCAATGCATTAGTTGCTAAAAATGAAACTCCGAAACAATATGGTGAGCTATTTGATACGATTTCTATTTGTTTATCAAAAGGTTTAGGAGCGCCAATTGGTTCAATATTACTAGGTTCTAAACAACATATTGCAAAAGCATTACGAATTCGAAAATTATTAGGTGGGGCTATGAGACAAGTTGGTTTTTTAGCATCTGCAGGAATCTATGCGCTTGATAACCACATAGAAAGATTGGCAGAAGATCATCAAAAAGCAAAAGAAATTGGTGCAGTTTTAGCGACTGCTGCTTATGTTACAAAGTTAGAACCGATAGAAACTAATATTGTTATTTTTTATGTTGACGAAAAGATAGGTGCTGACACTTTTATAAAAAAAATGAAAGATAAAAACATTCTACTAACTCCAATGGGAGAAGGAAGAATTAGAATTGTTACGCATTTAGATTATACCGATATAATGCATAAAATTCTTTTAAAAGAATTAAAGAGTTTCTAAAAATAAAAACGAACAATTGGTGAAAACGGAGACGCATAGACGCTTTTGTTTTCGTCATATAAAACGTCATATCGAAGACCAAAAGTAAAACGTCCCTTATTATAAGCAGCACCAAAATACAAGGCTGGAAAATTAGTGTTTACACTACCAAAACTATCTGTTTGTTTTGCAAAAGATTGCTCAAATTCTCCCGAAAGTTGGATTCCTATCACTGGTATTTGGTATAAAGAAATCAGACTCATTCCATAAACATTGGTAGAAGAAGCTCCTCTTTCACTGTAGATATAGGTGATTCCCGAACCTAAAAAAAAGCCATTACTAAAATCGTAAACAGCACTAGGGGAAACTCCTATAGTTGTCTGAGAACCAAAACTCATACTAAAACCACCACCAAATCGCACGTTATTCCAAAAATCAGATTTTTGTTGAGAAAGACTCGTAAGAGAGAAACTTAAAAATAAAAGAATAAATATTTTTTTCATAAAAGCAACTTAATTTGGATTGTCTAATTTAGCTAATTCTTTATAATTTCTATTTAATTTCTTAAGTAAAATTCCATATAATAATTGATAGAATAACCATAAAACCCCGAGAATTAATAGTGTAACAATTAGAGTTGTAATTATTATTAGAATAATTTGTTTGTTGTTTAGCGCATTTAAATTAGTGTTTATAGATGTTACGGTAACTACAATCATCATTAAGGCCATATAACTTAAGTTGAATAAAACATAATTTCTAACTGTTTTTCTAGTTTTAATTATTTTTTTCATCAATTCATATGTTGCATCAGTTGCAGAAATTCTCCTATAATTTAAATAGAACATGACCAAAAAATAAAATAGTATTGCATACGCCACAATTTGAGAATAGAAAATAAAGTTTTCTAAACCCATTTTTTTGTATTCAGTATAGGTTTCATCAGTATCAATAACAAAGTATAAAGAATTTAAAACTACAAATTCTAAAATACTGATGATAAATATCCATTTTACGATTGATGACGATTTTGAGTGCGCCATTTTGTAAATCTCTTCAGCAGAAAGTTTATTGGTTTCTTCTGGTTGATTGCTCCACGCTTTTTTATAATTATCTAATAAATCCATGATGTTATGGGTTTAGTGTTTTTTTTAACTTTTCTTTTGCTCTGTTCATCTTCACTCTTGCATTTACGGATGATATTCCTAATGTCTCAGAAATTTCTTTATAAGGCTTGTCTTCTAAATATAAAAAAATAAGTGCTTTTTCAATATCGTTTAATTTACGTATAGCGCTGTATAAAGCTTTTAGTTGTAATTCTTCTGTATTGTCATAATCTGTAGCTTTAATTTTATAAGCAAAATCACTAAAATCTTGTGTTTTTACTGTTCTAGTAGATTTCCTATATAAGGAAATTGCCGTATTTAAAGCAACTCTATACATCCAAGTGCTAAATTTAGAGTCCCCTCTGAACTTTGGATAATTTTTCCAAAGCTGAATGGTTATTTCTTGAAATAAATCATTGTGTGCATCTTGATTTGTAGTATAAATTCTACAAATTTTATGTGCTATATTTTGATTATTTTCAAAGTCTGATAAAAATTTAGTTTCTAAATCTTTTTGCACTCTTTAATTAGTTAGTTTAATTATTAGTAGTGTAAATATATTAAATGTTACATTTTTCTAGAAAAATATTTGTTATTAATTATTTTTGTTAAATTTGTTGGATATTAAAAGAATAGAATTGAATAATATTAAGCAGGATTTTACTATTAGAGACCTTGAAAATATTTCAGGAATTAAAGCGCACACCATTAGAATATGGGAGAAGCGTTATAATTTATTAGAACCAAAAAGAACTAAATCGAATATTAGGTTTTACACTTCATCAGACTTAACGAAACTTTTAAATATTGTTTTATTAAACAATAATGATTTTAAGATTTCTAAAATTGCAGAGATGTCAGATGAAGAAATTATACTTCAATCTAGAGAATTAGCATTTAATACTGCAATTAATGACGAAGCTATAAATGCTTTTAAGTTATCGATGTTTCAATTTGACAAAGTTCTTTTTAATAATTCATACAACACATTATTACATAAAAAAACATTTAGAGATATCTTTAAAGATGTTTTCATTCCTTTTTTAGATCATATTGGTTTATTATGGCAGACGGAAACTTTATTACCAGCTCACGAGCATTTTATTTCTAATTTAATTTCTCAAAAAATCCAATCCAATACAGAGAAGTTGCAATATAGTATTAATGATACCAATAAAACATATGTATTGTTTTTACCAGAAAATGAAATTCATGAATTAGGGTTGTTGTATTTAAATTATGAATTAGTTTTAAGAGGATTTCAAACAATCTATCTTGGACAAAGTTTACCTTTAAATAACCTAAATTATTTTTTAGAGAGTGAAAGGGAAATATGCTTTATAACATCTTTAACTATTCAGCCTTATGATGATAAGATTGAAGATTATTTCAAAGAAATTAATAAAGTTATGAGTATCACTAAAAATCAATTTATTGCTACAGGAAGGAAAGTACATAAAGTCAAGCATCTTAAATTAAATTCTAATATTGAATTGTATGAATCTGTATCAGATTTGTTAAAAGTCTTATAAATTTCTACTCTTTTTTAATCAGTTGTTTAATTAATCTATATATTTGTTAGACAAAGTAAATCATGAACAAAAATATTCATATCATCGGCTCGGGTTTTTCCGCTTTATCAGCTTCTTGTTATTTATCTAAACAAGGATATAATGTTACAGTTTTAGAAAAAAACGATACGCTAGGAGGAAGAGCAAGGCAATTTAAAAAGGATGGTTTTACTTTTGATATCGGTCCTTCGTGGTATTGGATGCCAGATGTTTTTGAACGCTTTTTTGCAGATTTTGATAAAAAACCATCAGATTATTATATGCTGGACAAACTTAGTCCTGGTTATGAGGTTTATTTTGGCGAAAATTCTTCACTAAAAATTTCTGAAAATTTAGAAGATATTTATAAAATGTTTGAAGAAGAAGAAGAAGGAAGTGCAAAACACTTAAAAACTTTTTTAGATTCTGCAAAAGCAAATTATGAAATAGCTGTTTTAGATTTAGTTTATAAACCAGGTATTTCTCCACTAGAATTAGTTACAACCAAAACTGTAGCTAGAGTTACTCAGTTCTTTTCTACGGTTAGAAAACAAGTTCGAAAAAATATTAAGAGTCCTAAGTTAATTAAAATTTTAGAATTTCCGGTATTATTTTTAGGTGCAAAACCAGACAATACTCCGGCTTTTTATAATTTTATTAATTATGCAGAT
>LAQA01000049.1:42472-52691 GCA_000981625.1 Flavobacteriaceae bacterium ASP10-09a | reverse complement strand
GGCGACTTCCTTAGGAGTTAATTTTGAGATAAATGCAAACGTAGAGAAAATTTTAACAGACCCACAAAATAATGTTTCTGGCTTACTTGTAAATGGTGAAACTATTAACACTACTTTGGTCTTAAGTGGAGCAGATTACCATCATACAGAAACATTGTTAGACGAAAGTTTAAGACAACATTCAGAAAAATATTGGGATAAAAAGACATTTGCGCCTTCATCGTTGTTATTTTATATTGGTTTTGATAAGAAAATAGAAAATGCAAGTCATCATACTTTATTTTTTGATACAGATTTTGATTTACATGCAAAAGAAATTTATGACAATCCCAAATGGCCAACAGACCCTTTGTTTTATGCTAATTTCACCTCTATGACAGATGTAACATCTGCTCCAGAGGGCAAAGAAGCAGGCTTTTTCTTAATGCCTTTGGCACCGGGAATTGAAGATACACCAGAATTAAGAGAAGAATATTTTCATAAAATAATAGATAGATTTGAGAAATTAACAAATCAAGAAGTAAAAAGTAGTGTTATTTTTAAAAGATCCTTTTGTGTAGAAGACTTTAAGAAAGAATACAATTCTTATAAAGGAAATGCTTATGGAATGGCAAATACGCTTTTACAAACAGCTTTTTTAAGGCCAAAAATTAAAAGTGGTAAAGTAAATAATCTTTATTTTACTGGGCAATTAACTGTTCCTGGACCAGGAGTTCCACCTGCTTTAATTTCAGGTAAAATAGCATCAGAATTAATCATTAAAAATCAACAATAATATGAAAGAATTATTTGATAGCGTTTCTAATGATTGTAGCAAGTTGGTTACTGAAAAATATAGCACTTCGTTTTCTTTGGCAGTAAAAATGTTATCCCCAAAAATTAGAACAGATATTTATAATATTTACGGATTTGTTCGTTTTGCAGATGAAATTGTAGATACGTTTCATGAGCACGACAAAGAGAAATTAATGAAACATTTTGAAAAAGATTATTATCTATCAAAAGAATTAGGTATAAGTTTAAATCCGATTTTAAATTCATTTCAACAAACGGTGAACAGGTATAAGATACCTGATGAAATGGTACAAGCTTTTTTAAAAAGTATGAAAGCTGATTTGTACAAAACTGAATATCAAACCAAAGCAGAGTACGATGAATACATTTATGGTTCTGCAGATGTTGTAGGATTAATGTGTTTAAAAGTTTTTGTTAATGGTGATGATAATCAATATGAAAAATTAAAACTCGCTGCAATGCGTTTGGGCTCTGCTTTTCAAAAAGTAAATTTTTTACGAGATTTAAAAGACGATTATGAAGTTTTAAATCGCTCTTATTTTCCGAATATCGATTTAGGTAAATTAAACGAAGCTTCAAAGCATTTAATAATTGATGAGATTGAAGAAGATTTCAATTATGCTTACAAAAACGGAATTCTTAAATTACCTGTTGAAGCAAAATTTGGAGTATATATGGCTTACAGATATTATAAAAGATTATTAAAAAAATTAAAATCGGTTCCTTCAGAAAAAATTATGGATACAAGAATTAGAATTTCAGACCCAATGAAAATAAACTTGTTGGCTAGAAGTTATGTGAAATATAAACTAAATATTATAAAATAATGCTAGCATTAATTACTCTTGGTGTTTTCTTATTGATGGAAGGCGTAACTTGGTGTACGCACAAATATATAATGCATGGTTTTGGTTGGTTTTTACATGAAGACCATCATCAACCAAAATATAACGGTTTTGAAAAAAATGATGCCTTTTTTATTGTTTTTGCTGTACCAAGTATTGCTTTATTTTATTTCGGAACATACACAGTACATACGTATTTGTTTTCTATAGGATTAGGAATCTTGTTTTATGGAATTGCTTATTTTTTAGTGCACGATATATTAATTCATCAACGATTTAAATGGTTTAAGAACACCAATAATCGTTATTTAAAAGGATTAAGAAAAGCGCATAAAATTCATCATAAAAATATGAGAAAAGAAGACAGTCAATGTTTTGGAATGTTGTTTGTTCCATTCAAATATTTTCAAAAACCTAAATTCTAGAGTTTCATTTTTTTTTAAGATAATAAGCGGTTATATTTTTATTTGTAAATTAGCTTCTGTTATAAAATTAATAGATTATAATCATCTGATTTTTTATTTATGACTAATTTTACCTTATTATAACCATAATGAATTATTACGACTACATAATAGTTGGTGGAGGTGCATCCGGTTTAATGATGGCTTACAGAATGTCAAAAGATACTTTTTTTGATGATAAAACTATATTGATTTTAGATAAGAATAAGAAAAACACAAACGATAGAACTTGGTGTTATTGGGATCTTAAAGAGGATGAATGGGACGATGTTTTACATAACTCATGGAATGAGATTATATTTAAAAGTGATATCTATAAAGTACAAGAAAATATCTTTCCCTATCAATATAAAATGATTCGTAGTAAAGATTTCTACATGAAAATTTTGAGTCATATTTCTCAAAAGACTAACATTATTTTTCAGTCAGAAAATGTTAAGAGTATTCAACAACTTAGGGAAGAAGCAAAAGTAACTACGAGCAATTCAGTTTTTAGAACGAAGACACTTATTAATAGTATTCTTTTTAATGATGCTTATAAAAAGCAAACGAAATATCCTGTTTTACAGCAGCATTTTGTGGGTTTCTTTATAAAAACGAAAGACGATTCTTTCAATGATACTGCTGCAACTATTATGGATTTTACAGTTGCTCAAAAAGGAAATACCCGTTTTATGTATGTTTTACCATATAGTAAAAATGAAGCGTTGTTTGAATATACATTGTTCTCAAAAGAAGTATTAGCTTATGATATTTATAAAACTGAAATTGAAAAATACTTAGAAAGTAAAAATATCACTGATTATGAGATTGTCGATAAAGAGCAAGGTTCCATACCAATGAGCTGTTATAAATTCTGGAAACAAAACTCAAAAAACATTATTCATATTGGTACAGCAGGAGGTTGGTCTAAAGCAAGTACAGGATTTACTTTTAAAAATACAACTAAGAAAACAGCTAAATTAATTGTTCATTTAAAACAAAATAAACCTTTATCAAAATTCCATAAAATTAATAAATTTTGGTTTTACGATCTACTGTTATTGGATATTTTACATGAAAAAAATCATTTAGGATCTTCTCTTTTTTCTCAGCTATTTAATCGTACTTCCGTTCAAAAGATATTGAGATTTTTAGATGAGGAAACACCATTTTATCAAGATTTACAAGTAATGTTAAAGATGCCTCCTAAAAACTTCTTAAGAGCTCTTTATAAAAGAATTATTTAATAATTATTTACGCTGTCTTCTACTAATATAATACAATTTTGACAAGATCAATTTGATGTTATAAACCTCAATTAATTTATAAATCAGTAAGAATTTTTCGAAGATTATTTTTCTGGATACTTCTCTCTAATCTTGTCTAAACATAAATTATGAATACTTCCTATATGAGAATGTAGCTTTCCCAAATCTGGTTTGTAAGTTCCTGCTTGTACTTGTCCGCCAACTTGTTGATATGCTTCTCTAAAAGGCATGCCTTCAACAACTAAATTGTTGATACTATCAACAGTAAATAAATACTGGTATTTTTCATCACTTAAATCAATGTCTTTTACTATTACTTGTTGAATAGAATAATTAAAGATGTCTAAAATATCTTTTACATCTTCAAAAGCATTGATAATATTTTCTTTTAATAATTGAAAATCTCTGTGATAGCCTGTAGGTAGATTATTTGTAATTAGTAACATTTCTGTTTGTAAAGCTTGTATTTTGTTACATTTTCCACGAATCAATTCAAAAACATCAGGATTTTTTTTGTGTGGCATAATGCTACTTCCTGTTGTTAATTCGTCAGGAAAAGAAATGAAATTAAAATTCTGACTCATATATAAGCAAATATCCATTGCAAAACGAGACATTGTATTACACAAACCACCCAAAGCAGAAGCAATTGAACGTTCATTTTTTCCTCTACTTAATTGTGCTGCAACTACATTGTATTTTAAAGTAGTAAAATGGAGCTCTTTGGTCGTTAATTCTCTGTCAATAGGGAAGGAGCTTCCATAACCAGCAGCAGAGCCTAAAGGGTTTTGGTCTACAATTTTTGCAACGGCATTTAGCATATAAACATCGTCAATTAACAATTCCGCATAGGCAGAAAACCACAACCCAAATGAAGAAGGCATTGCTACTTGTAAATGTGTATAACCCGGTAATAAGCTTTCCTTGTGAGTCTCTGCTAGATTTAAAAGTGTATCAAATAAGGTTTCTACTTTATCATTTATAAGGGATAAATTCTCTTTGTAATAAAGTTGTAGTGCAACTAAAACTTGGTCATTTCTAGAACGAGCAGTGTGAATTTTCTTACCAACTTCACCCAGTTTGTTGGTCAATTCCCATTCAATTTTTGAATGAATATCTTCAAAAGAGGCTTCAATAATAAAGGTTCCACTTTCAATATCTTCAGCTAATTCTTGCAAACCTCTTTTTAAATCTTGTAATTCATCAGCTGTTATTATTCCAATAGATGCAAGCATTATTGCATGTGCTAGAGAAGCCTGAACGTCATATTTTGCAATATGCATATCAATCTCTCTGTCATTACCTACTGTAAATTTTTCTATTTGCTTATCTATTGAAAATCCTTTATCCCACAATTTCATAATTTCTATATTTTATTATTCCTGTGAAAACAGGAATTGATTTTATTATTAACGTTTTCTTATTTTGAGATTCTTACCCACTAAGTAATAATTAGAGTGATTTAAATAATTACTCTATTTAGTAATTCAACATAAACTTTAATTCCTTCTTCAATTTCATTGATGTAAATAAATTCATCAGCAGAATGCGAACGAGTACTATCTCCAGGCCCTAATTTTAAAGACTGACAAGTTAATACAGATTGATCTGATAGTGTTGGAGAACCATACGTTTCTCTTCCCATTGCAATTCCTGCTTTTACCAAATCGTGATTTGTAGAAATAGCAGAGGAGTTTAATCGTAAACTTCTTGGTGTTATTTTTGTGCAAGGTGAATTTTTTCTTAAAATGTCTGCAATTTCCTGGTTTGAATATGCATCATTTACACGAACATCAACCACCAAATCTACATGCGCAGGAATTACATTGTGTTGAGAACCTGCAGCAATCTGAGTTACAGTCATTTTCACGTCACCCAAAGCATCCGAACATTTTTCGAATTTAAAATCTTTAAACCATTGTAAAACTTTAATGGTATTATAAATTGAATTGTTATTATTTGGATGTGCAGCATGACTTGGAGTTCCTGCTACAACTGCATCAAAAACGATTAAGCCTTTTTCTGCAACGGCTAAATTCATTAAAGTTGGCTCACCGACAATGGCAACATCGATATGTGGAATGATTGAAAGCATACTATTTAATCCATTAGGTCCAGAATTTTCTTCTTCTGCAGAAGCGACAATAACTAAATTATAGGTGAGGCCTTCTTGTGCGTAAAAGTTGGTGAAAGTTGCCATTAAAGAAACCAAACATCCACCAGCATCATTAGATCCTAAACCAAATAATTTTCCATCTTCAACAAACGCTTTTAAAGGATTATTTGTATAAGCAGAATTTGGATAAACAGTATCATGATGAGAATTCAGTAACATTGTTGGTTTGCTTTTATCAAAATATTTATTGGTTGCCCAAATATTATTGTTTGTTCTTTTAAAGGGAATTTCATTTTCAATAAACCATCCTTCAATAAGTTTCGCTGTATTTTCTTCTTCGGTTGAAAAGGATTGCGTTTCAATTAAACTTTTTAAAAGAGAAATTGCGTTTGCTGTTAATTTTTCGATATTCATTTTTAGATTGTAATAGTTGTGAAAAACTCATTTTCTTTTGTCAAGATAGACGCATTTCCAATATATACTTTTGATACTCCATTATTTAAAGCATCAAAGCAATTGTCTAACTTAGGAATCATTCCGTCTGTAATAACCTTGTTAGCTATTAATTCTTGATAGCTTTCTGAATTGATATTTTTAATCACAGACTTTTTGTTCTCGAAATCTTGTAAAACACCATTTAATTCAAAACAATAATAGATAGATGTTTCATATATTTCGCTCATTCCTACAGCAACTTGACTTGTAATTGTATCTGCATTTGTGTTTAATAATTGTCCGTTTCCATCATGCGTAATTGCACAAAAAATAGGTGTAAAATCAGCTTTAATTAATTTGTCAATAGCATTAGAAGCTACTTTTTTCACATCACCTACAAAACCGAAATCAATTTCTTTTACAGGTCTTTTTTCTGATTTTATACTGTTGATATCTGCACCTGTTAAACCAATTGCATCAGTGTTTAATGCTTGCAGTTTTGCTACTATATTTTTGTTGACTAAACCACCATAAACCATCGTGATTACCTCTAAAGTTTCAGCGTCAGTGGTACGTCTTCCATGTATCATTTTAGACTCAATACCTAATTTTAAAGCAATATTAGTGGCGATTTTTCCACCACCATGAACTAGAATTTTCTTTCCTTCAAGATTCGAAAATAATTTCAGGAAAGCATTTAAAGTTGTTTTATCTTCAATAATGTTTCCTCCAATTTTTATGATTGATAGTTTTTCTTTAAACATTTTCTAGTATCCTTTTTAAAACTAATTGTGCAGCAAAAGTTCTATTATTAGCTTGCTGAATTACCAACGAATTTTCTGAATCTAAAACAGCAGCTTCAACCACAACATTTCTTCTTACCGGCAAACAATGCATAAATTTTGCTAGTCCAATTTTATCTTTGGTAATCATCCAATCTACATCCGTTTTTAAAACTTTTCCATAGTCTTTATAAGAGCTCCAGTTTTTAGTATATACAAAGTCAGCGTCTTTAAAAGCTGCTTCCTGATTGTTGTAAATTAGAGTGTCTTTTGTTATTGCTGGATTCAAATTATATCCCTCAGGATTTGCAATTACAAACTCTACATCCATTTTTTGCATTGTTTGTACAAAACTATTTGCAACTGCGTGTGGTAAAGCTTTTATATGTGGTGCCCAACTTAAAACTATTTTTGGTTTCTTTTTTGTGGAGTTTTCAGAAATGGTTATTGCATCTGTTAAACCTTGTAAAGGATGCCCAGTAGCACTTTCCATACTTAATATTGGTACAGATGCAAATTTCATAAACGAATTTAAAACGTGTTCTGATTCGTCTTTTTCTTTGTCTGTTAAAGTAGGAAATGCTCTTACAGCAATTACATCACAATATTGAGAAATTACAGCTGCAGCTTCTTTAATATGTTCTGCAGTTTTACCATTCATCACTGTACCATCTTCAAATTCAATACCCCAAGCATCGTCAGAAACATTCATCACAATCGGATTCATACCTAAATTAATAGCCGCTTTTTGTGTACTTAAACGCGTTCTTAAACTTGAATTAAAGAATAACAATCCTAAAGTTTTGTTTTTCCCTAATTCAATATTTTTTAAAGGATTTGCTTTTATTTCTTTCGCTTCTTCAATCCAAGAATTAATATTGTCAATGTCATTTATGTGTGTGTAGTTTTTCATCATATTTGTTTTAGCCACGAATTTTTATAACGTTTTTGTAAAAAGAATATCGTTACTGATTATTAGATACTTCTTTTTGCAAAGCATCAAAAAAGACATCAATATGTATTTTTTTGATAGTTAAAGGAGGCAAAATTCTTAATAAATTAGAATTCTTTGCACTTCCGGTAAATATTTTATGGTCATAAATTAATTTTTTACGAAGTTCAGCAATCGGGAAATCAAATTCCAATCCAAGCATTAATCCTCTACCTTTAATTACTTTTAAAGCCTTAATTGTTTTTGCCTTTTCTGAAAAATAGTTTGAAATTTCTTTCACATTTTCCATCAATCTTTCTTTTTCAATTACTTCTAAAACAGTTAATGAAGCTGCACAAGCTAAATGATTTCCGCCAAAAGTTGTTCCTAATAAACCAAAAGATGCTTTAATGGAAGGATGAATTAAAATTCCGCCAATAGGAAAACCATTTCCCATTCCTTTTGCGATAGAAATAATATCTGGAGTCACCTTGTATTTTTGAAAAGCAAAAAAATCACCAGTTCTACCAAAGCCAGACTGAACTTCATCTGCAATAAAACACGTGTTGTATTTTTTACATAATTGGTCAATTCCTTCATAAAATTCAGCAGTACTTTCATCTAAACCACCAACTCCTTGTATAAATTCTATAATTACAGCACAAACATTATTTTTGGATAAAGATTTTTCTAAAGCTTTTAAATCCCCTAATTCTAAAATTTCTACTTCTTGTTGTGCATTTATAGGTGCAATAATTTTAGGGTTATCCGTTGTCGCAACTGCAGCAGAAGTTCTTCCGTGAAAACCATTTTTAAAAGCAACTACTTTACTTTTATTTGTATGGAAAGAAGCCAGTTTCAAAGCATTCTCATTTGCTTCTGCGCCAGAATTACATAAAAATAATTCATAGTCTTTACAACCTGACATCTCTTCTAGTTTGTTGGATAATTTTTCTTGCAAAGGATTCTGAATAGAATTACTATAAAACCCTAATTTAGCTACTTGCTCGCTAATGTTTTTTACATATTTAGGATGCGAATGGCCAATAGAAATTACTGCATGACCTCCATATAAATCTAAATATTTAGTTCCGTTTTTATCAAAAATATACACATCTTTTCCCTCTATAGGAGTGATATTGAATAATGGATACACGTTAAATAAACTCATATTTGTTCTTTTTTGATATTACTAATCTTATTAAAAGAAGCAACCATTCCTTGAATTAATGAAGAGCTTAAACCTTTGTGTTCCATTTCGTTTAAACCGGTAATTGTGCAACCTTGAGGCGTCGTAACTCTGTCTATTTCTTCCTCTGGGTGCTTGCCATTTGTAATCAATAAATTGGCGGCACCTTCACTGGTATACATGGCTAATTCTTGCGCTTCTTTTGCATCAAAACCTAACTGAATTGCAGCTTGTGTTGTCGCTCTAATTAAACGCATCCAAAAAGCAACACCACTAGCACAAACGACAGTTGCAGCTTGCATTTGAGATTCAGGAATAGATAAAGTATGCCCTAATCTATTAAAAATAGCTTCTGCGATTTTAATGCGTTTTTCACCTTGTTCGTTGCTACACAAACAGGTCATAGATTTACCAACCGCGATTGCAGTATTTGGCATGGCTCTGATAATAAAATTGTCTGCACCAATTATTGCTTCAATTTTCGGAATTAAAAACCCTGTTATTGTTGAAATTAAAACATGTTTTTCTGTTAAAAGAGGTTTAATTTTATTTAAAACACCTTCAAAATGTGCTGGTTGAACGGCAAATATTAAAATGTCAGAATTTTTTACAGCTTGTAAATTATCAGTTGTCAAAAAAACATTTTTATATCCATCAAATTCTGCAATTCCGTCTAAATTTCTTTTTGTTAAAAATAAAGATGTAATTGCGTTGTTTGTAATTAAACCTTTTGCAATAGATTTTCCTAAATTCCCAGTTCCTATAATCGCTATTTTCATATTTTTTTTTTTGGCGTTACCCAAGGGTCGCGCATTACACTATATCTTTTTTTCGTTCCTCTAACAAGGTTAAGAATATCAACAGTTATTCGAACGGTTTCAGTCGCTAACGCAGCTTCGTTATTACTAAAAATAATTTGCTTTTAAATTCAATCCTAAAGTTTCTTCGAATCCGTACATTAAATTCATATTCTGAACTGCTTGACCAGAAGCTCCTTTTAATAGGTTATCTATCGTGCTAGTAATTAGTAATTTATCTCCGTGTTTTACTAGATGTAATAAACATTTATTTGTGTTCACAACTTGTTTCATATGAATGTCATTTTCTGAAACAAACGTATAAACTGCATTTTTATAATATTCTTGATACATTTCCTTGGCGTCTTCAATGCTACCCTTAAATTTTGTGTATGTTGTTGCGAAAATTCCTCTAGAGAAATTACCTCTATTTGGCATAAAGTTAATTTCAGAATTAAAATCAGCTTGTAACTGATGTACTGTTTGATTGATTTCGCCTAAATGTTGGTGATTAAAAGCTTTATAATGCGTAAAATTATTATCTCTCCAAGTAAAATGAGTAGTTTCAGATAAAGAAGTTCCTGCTCCAGTTGCACCTGTAACTGCATTTATATG
>LAQA01000049.1:0-42250 GCA_000981625.1 Flavobacteriaceae bacterium ASP10-09a | reverse complement strand
CCTAAGCATAAAAATAAGACATCAACTTCTGCATTAATTTCACTAGTAAAGCTAATTTCTGTAGACCCAATTAAATCTTCATGAATTTCATGTAATTTGTTGCCTGCATTGGAGGTACTGTAAACAAAATTGATATTCGATTTCGGGTGATTTAGTAATAATCTTATTAATTCTCCAGCTGTGTAACCTGCGCCACCTATAATTCCGATTTCTAACATACTTAAGAATTTACTTGTTGATATATCTTATTTTGATTTCCTAAAATTTTAATGAAACCTTTCGCATCATCTGCTGTCCAAGCCTTATTTTCTTCACCATAACTCCCAAATTTAGCAGACATTAAATCGTGTTTAGAAACAATTCCATCTAAAGAAAAATGATACGGTTTTAAAGTAGCCACTACATTACCAGAAACCATTTTTTGAGAGCTTTGTAAAAAAGCTTCCGTATCTCTCATTACAGGATCTAAATATTGACCTTCGTGCAAATGCATTCCATAGAAACTAGACAAATATTCTTTGTGTTGTAATTGCCATTTCGTAAGCGTGTGCTTTTCTAATAAATGATGCGCTTTTATTGTAATTAAAGCAGCAGCAGCTTCAAAACCAACTCTTCCTTTAATACCAACAATAGTATCGCCAACATGAATATCTCTACCAATTGCGAATGCAGAAGCGATGTCGTTTAGTTTTTCAATATTTACTTCTGGTGTATTTTCTTCCCCATTAAAAGCAACAAATTCACCATTTTTAAAAGTCAATATTACTTTTTCTTCACCTTCTTTTTGGATTTGAGATGGATATGCAGCGCTTGGTAAAGGCTTCTCAGAATTTAACGTTTCAACACCACCAACGCTTGTTCCCCAAAGACCTTTATTTACCGAATATTTTGATTTTTCCCAAGACATATCTATTCCGTTTTCTTTTAGATAATCAATTTCTTGCTGTCTTGTTAAACTTCCGTCTCTAATTGGCGTAATTATTTTAATATGTGGTGCTAACGTTTGAAAAATCATATCAAAACGTACTTGATCATTTCCAGCACCAGTACTTCCATGTGCAATATATGCTGCACCAATACTTTTTGCATATTCAACAATTTCAATTGCTTGAATAATTCTTTCTGCACTTACTGAAAGTGGATATGTATTGTTTTTTAAAACATTTCCAAAAATTAAATATTTTACTACTTTTGTATAAAATGTAGCAACTGCATCAATATTTTTATAGGTAGAAACGCCCATTTTATAAGCGTTTTTTTCAATAGTAGTAATTTCATCAGCAGTAAAACCACCCGTATTTACACTTACTGCATGTACATCATATTCTTTTGATAAGCTTACGGCACAATAAGAAGTATCTAATCCGCCACTATATGCAATTACTAATTTTCCAATATTATTTTTTGCCATTTTTCTCTTTTTTTAAAAACAAGTTCTGTTTTATGTTTTTTAGTCTTTTAAATGCGTTTTCTTTTATTTCTTTTATTTCTTTTTCTCTTTTTACTTTTGGGTCAAACAACATACCTGTACACAAACACATCTTTTGTGCTGTTCTAGTTAAAACATCGTAATTTTTACAAGTTTGGCAACCATTCCAAAAAGATTGATCGTTTGTTAATTCAGAAAAAGTAACTGGTTTGTAACCTAAGTCGCTATTTAGTTTCATAACCGCTAAACCCGTTGTAATACTAAACACTTTAGAATCTGGAAATTTAGTTCTAGAATGTTTGAAAATTACTTGTTTAATTTGTTTCGCTAGTCCTAAATTTCTATAATCTGGATGAACAATTAACCCAGAATTTGCGACAAATTTTCCATGACTCCAAGCTTCTATATAGCAGAAACCAGCAAATTTATTTCCTTCAAAAGCGATTACAGCGTTACCATTTTTCATTTTAGTAATAATGTATTCTGGCTTTCTTTTTGCAATTCCTGTTCCTCTAATTTGAGCAGCGTCTTCGATCGTTTTACAGATAATTTCTGCGTAAACACTATGTGATTTGTTTGCAATTACAATTTCCATTGCATTGTGTTTTATGTTATGAGATTTTTTGTTTGTTTATGTTTGAATGTAGAATCGGACGCACCTAAATTCCATAAATAGCGATTACCCCAAAGGGCGAATCGGAAAACTACGGCGTACATTTTTAGTGTTATTTTTTAAAATAACTAAAGATTGTAAATAAGTTTTGTAAGAAAGATTCACGATAAATAAATAAATGGTTAAATACTGTAATAGTCTAATTTGTTACTAATAAAAATATTAGCGACGATTGTTGCTTAAGCGCAAACTGGGGGCTATTGTAGTATATAATTTATTTATTTTTGAAGTAATCATAATGCTAAAGTATAAATTTTTTAAAAAGTATCATTAAAAGTACCTCGCTTTTTTATAATTTTTATCAAATTTAAACAAAATTGGTTTTTGAGTTATAAATTCATAAAATAAGAGTCAAATAATCCTTTTTTGATAATTCTAAATTGATAAATAGGTTCGTGTTTTACTGTTTATGATTGAATCCTGTGTCATAATTACAATTCATCCTAAAAAAAACACAACTCAGTATTCTTTAATTTCAAAAAATTTAGTTCTGTTGCATCTTTGGACTATCAATAACAATAAAAACAAACATTATGAAATTTTTAGTATCAATTTTAATAGGAATCATGTTATTCATTTCTAATTCTATAATCGCTCAAAATACGACAACGATTACGGTAACTGTTGTCAATGTAACATCCGATTCTGGCAAAGTAGGTTTTGCTTTATACGATAAAACTACTTTTAACATGACACCAATACAAGGTGCCGAATCTAAAATTATAGACGGAAAGAGTATTGTTGTTTTTGAAAACGTTGTTTCTGGAGAATATGCAATTATCTGTTATCATGATAAAAATAATAATGATAAAATGGATTTTGAAGCGAATGGAATGCCTTTAGAAGATTATGGAGCTTCTAACAATAATATGTCTTTCGGACCTCCAAAATTTGAGGATGCAAAGTTTGTAGTTTCTGATAAAGATGTATCTTTAAACATAAAATTTTAGTAAAAATAATATTGAATATGAATTCTAATAGCAGTGAATTTAAAAGAACTTATAAAGAAGGAATAATACTTTGTTTAAAAATTACGCTAATCTGTGCACTAATATTCATACTAATTAATCAAGATTTTTCTTTAAAGTCTATTGGATATGCTGTTTTAATATCTGCCATGTATTCTTTTGGATTGGGTTTTTTTCAAGGTATGATTAACGATTATTTGAGTAAAAAATGGGATTGGATCGAGCATACGAACACAAGAATTTGGGCAGGTATTATCAGTACTATACTTTATACAGTGCCTGCTGTTTTATTTATCAACTATATAAATTTCGTTGTTATTTCAGGGAGTAATCCTGATCGATTTTTTCAAGGAAATTTTATTTGGAGTCATTTTTTTTATGTGATTCTTTCTTTCGGAATATCTGCATTTTTGCATGCTAGAGGATTTATGATTCAATGGAAAAGTTCTGTAAAACAAGAAAGCACAAAACAAGAAATTGTAGCCAAAACGGAAACAGCAAAGTTTGAATCTTTAAAGAATCAATTAGATCCACATTTTTTATTCAACAGTTTAAACGTATTAACGAGTTTAATTGGCGAAAACCCACTTCAGGCAGAAAAGTTTACCACAAAACTATCTAAAGTATATCGATATGTTTTAGAACAAAGAAATAAAGATTTAGTTCCGATTACAGAAGAATTAAATTTTGCAAAAACCTATATGCAGTTATTAGGTATGCGCTTTGAAGATGCTGTGAAATTTAACATTCCAGATTCAATTAGTAATGATGAATTAAAAATTGTACCACTTTCTTTACAGCTTTTACTAGAAAATGCAGTAAAGCACAACGTCGTTTCATCTTCTAAACCATTAACTATAAATATCTATGAAGAAGATAATTATTTAATCATAGAAAACAACGTAAATCCTAAAGAAGCAATGGGGAAAAGCACCAAAGTTGGTTTGCAGAATATTGCTGATCGGTATGGATTAATAACAGATAAAGGAGTTAAAATAGAAAACAATAATAAAACATTTAAGGTGAGTTTACCTCTCTTATATAAAATGAATAATACTATGTATACAGACGATTTAGAAAACAGTAAATATGTAAGAGCTGTGGAAAAGGTAGAAAAATTAAAAGAATTTTATCAAAATCTGGCTTCTTATTGTATCGTAATTCCGTTTTTAATTTTCATCAATTTAAGATTTTCGCCCGGTTTTCACTGGTTTTGGTTTCCGATATTCGGATGGGGAATGGGCTTAACTTTTCACTTTCTAGAAGTAAACAATTACAATATTTTCTTAGGCAAAAATTGGGAGGACAGAAAGATAAAAGAGATGATGGATGATGAAAACAAATATAAAACAACAAGGTAATGGATAGCCAATTCACTAAAGAACAAAAATATGTTTTGGCTCGTAAAAGAGTAGAAAAAATAAGTAAATTTTATAAACACTTAGCGAGTTATATTATTGTAAATATCTTTTTAACTTCCATTTTTATTGCTGGAGACATCAATGATGGAGAAACTCTTAAAGAAGCTTTTTTAGATTATCACAAGTATAAAATTTGGCTATATTGGGGAATAGGTATTGCTTTTCAAGCTTTAAACACTTTTGGGGTACGACTATTTTTTAAGAAAGATTGGGAAGAGAAGCAGATTAAAAAACACATGAAAGAACAATATAATAGAAGATCATAATGGAAACAGCATTTAATAATCAAGAGCGGTATCAGAGAGCTCAAAAAAGAGTAAAAGATATAAAAGGGTTTTACAGTCATCTAACTGTTTACTGTTTCGTAATTCCTTTCATTATTTTTATAAACTTAAAATTTTCTCCTCAATTTCATTGGTTTTGGTTTTCTACTTTAGGCTGGGGATTAGGGCTTTTCTTTCACTGGGTAAAAGTTTTCGGGTTCAACGCACTCGGATTGGGAAAAAACTGGGAAGAAAGAAAAATAAAAGAGTTTATGAACGAAAATCAGTAGATATGATGGAATCAGATTTCATGCAAGAACAAGCATATATCAAGGCAAAAAAAAGGGTTAAAGATATTAAAGGATTTTATATCCATTTAATGGTGTATGTTTTAGTAAATGTGTTTTTAAGCGGTATAATAATATTTGGATTATCACAAAGTGGGGATAGTTTTAATGAAATAACTTCAAACTTCGGAGTTTATTCTACCTGGGTTTTCTGGGGTATTGGCGTATTTTTTCATTGGTTGGGTGTTTTCGGATTTAAATCTTTAGGTTTGGGAACAGATTGGGAAGAGAGAAAAATTAAAGAATTAATGGACAAAGAAGATCAAGCTCGTAAAAATTTGTAAGACAATGAAAAACTTAAACAATAAAAAATTGATAAGAGCAAAACAAAGAGTTGAAGAAATTAAAAAGTTCTACAAACACGCAGTTGCTTATGTATTGGTAAATTTGTTTTTAGCTTTTATTTGGAATTTTTCTTTTAAATTGGTTGGAGACTTTACGATAAGTAATCAATTTGATAGCGATGGTTTTACACACATTCCTATTTGGTTCATTTGGGGATTTTTCTTAGCCATTCATGCTTTAAAAACGTTTGGTTTTTCTAATATAGTAAGCAAAAATTGGGAACAAAAGAAGATCGATAAATTTATGAAGGAGTAGTATTTAAGATTAAAATAACAAAATTTCAAAGTTTTAATTGTTATCAAAAACAAACAATAACGAAAAAGAATGAACTTATTAATTATTGAAGATGAAAAGCCAGCAGCAAGGAGGCTAAACAGAATGTTAAAGGCACTAGATTTAGAGGTTCAACAAATGTTGCACTCCGTAGAAGAGTCTTTAAATTGGTTGCAAAATAATGAACATCCTGATTTAATCTTTTTAGACATTCAGCTTTCTGATGGATTATCATTTGAGATTTTTGAAGAAATAGAAGTAAAATCTGCCATTATTTTTACAACTGCTTATGACGAATATGCGCTAAAAGCTTTTAAACTAAATAGTATCGATTATTTGCTAAAACCTTTGGATGAAGATGAGCTAAAAGTAGCCGTAGATAAATATAAAGAGAATCAGCCCAAGAAAAGTGATATTCAGGTAAATATCGATGATATTCGTAAATTATTGATAAATCCTGTTGATCGTAAATTCAAAAAAAGACTGACGATTAAAGTTGGGCAACACATAAAAATTATTCATATCGACGAAGTGGAGTGTTTTTATAGTGAGCATAAAGCAACTTACATCCATACCAAAGAAAATAGAAATTATCTTTTGGACAACTCTCTAGAGCATTGGCAGGAACAATTAGATCCAGAAAATTTTTTTAGAGTGAATCGTACTTTTATCGTGCATATAAATGCGATAAAAGATATTGTTGCCTATTCGAATTCTCGTTTAAAATTGGTTTTACATTCTTATAGCGAAACCGAGATTATTGTTAGTAGAGAGCGGGTTAAGGATTTTAAGAATTGGATCGATTAACGCAATTGATTTTTGTATTTTAGTTTGTTTCTCAATATTTTCAATAATTTAGGTTACTTATGATTTGCACTATTAAGCTTACATCATATCAGCGTTAATGTTAGCGAAGTTTATTCAACATAATTCCAACAAAATCTTCAAAAAAACACACTCATTAAACTTTAATTAGTTCCTTTCACTAACTCAATAATAAACCTAACTTTGCATTCTTTTAAAAATAGCTACAATTGCAAATTTATCTGCAATTGCGTAAAATACAATCCATGAATATTTACAAACAAATTGAAGCAGAAATTCAAGCTGCTTCTAATATCGTTATTACTGCGCATAAATCTGCAGACGGAGACTCTATTGGTTCTTCTTTAGGTTTACTCCATTTTATAGAAAAATTAGGTAAAAAAGCCGTTGTTTGTCACCCAGACAAAGCGCCCGATTTTTTATACTGGTTAGATACTTCATCAATTATTTTGATGGAAGAAACTCCCGAAGAAGTAACAGCACAAATGAAAAAAGCAGATTTAATTTTCTGTTTAGATTACAATGCGACCAATCGGGTAGGACCAGAAATGCAAGCCTTGTTAGAAGAAGCTACGTGTAAGAAAGTTATGATAGATCATCATTTAAATCCTGAAGATTTTCCTTCGCTAACAGTCTCTGAAACAACAGCATCTTCTACTTCTCAATTAATTGTAGAGTTAATGGAGCAGTCTGGACATATAGATTTACTAGATGAAAAAATTGGTACTCCGTTATACTTAGGTATTTTAACAGACACAGGTAGTTTTAGATTCAATTCTGTTAAACCACGTACACATGAAGTTTTAGCTAAAATTTTAGCAGCAGGAGTAACGCATCATTTAATTCACGAAAAGTTAAGTGACAATAATACAGAAACTCGTTTACGTTTGCAGGGTTATGCAATGAGTGAAAAATTAGAAATATTATACGATACTCATGTGGGAATTATCTCTTTATCGAAAGAAGAACTGGCGAAGTACCAATATAAAAAAGGAGATACAGATAGTTTAGCTAATTTGGTTTTGTCTATAATAGGAATGAAAGCTGCCATTGTATTTACAGAACGTGATGGAATTATGAAAATATCTTTCCGATCTAAAGGTGCAGAAAATCCTGTAAATGTTTTAGCAAAAGAGCATTTTAATGGTGGTGGACATGCAAATGCTGCTGGAGGTATGAGTGATTTAACGGTCGCTGAAACACTAGAAAAGTTAAAAAAATTGATTCCTCAGTATTTTTAACTATTGAAAATAAATTTTGCATGAAAATTATAGTAATAAGTTTTTTACTTTTATTAATTATCACCCCCTATTTTATCGCAAACCAAGGTCACTATTAAGTTTAAAGATCTTACTGAAATTAAGGATTTGGTAGCATCTAAAGGGATGGAATTGCAATCTTTAAAAACGTTAGTACAATATAATTCAGATAGTATTGCAGAAGTATTTGTCCATCATCAAAATAAAATTTCTCATTTCTATTTTTTAGATACTAAAATTGATAGTAATTTAAAAACAGCGCAAAAAGGGATTGGTAGTAAGGTATATAGAAAAGGAGATATAGCTATTTTTCATGTGCATTTTTATAGTAATTATGATATTAAATATCTAGAACCTGAGAATTACATTTCTAAAAGAGAAGTTTTTATTAAAAGGAATAATGAAGATTATGCTTATAATATGGGGTGTATAGATGGTTCTGGATGTGTAGGAATTAAGAAGCGATTAAAAAAGTTTTTTCATGATTGTCCGAAATTAATTAAAGAAATTAGAAAAAATAAAATTAAAGATTGGGAAATAATAAAAATCGTGAATTTGTATAATACTCTCTGTGCTGAGTAACGTTTTAGTGAGTAGAGTAAGCTGAGTCTGTTGCTTCGAGTGTTTTCTGAAGGATGAAAAAAATGCATCTAAAAGTTAAAAATTAATCTTCCTTTTCTTTAGGCTCTCTTTTAGCCTCTTTTAGTGATTGCATTAACATCCATTCAATTTGCCCATTTGTAGAACGAAATTCATCCGCAGCCCATTTTTCAATGGACTTCATCATATCTTCATTCATGCGTAATGCAAAAGCTTTTTTCTTAGCCATAAGTTTTTTTTTAATTCTTAAATAGAATTGATTTTTGTCTGTTCTATGTCTTCAAATAAAGAAGCGATTTCAGCTTTTAGAATCATTTTAAATAGTTGTATTTGTAATAATATATACTAGCAAGAAATAAAATAATTAAACCAAAAACGCTTGGTATTATCCAAAACATGGGATTATCATCTTTATTTATGGAAGTTTTAATCATAGAATGTGTAATTAATATTAAAACACTACTACATAATAGACTCCCAAATAATACTTTCTTAGAGTTCTTTTTTTTCTCTTCTTCTGATATTTTTTTCTTATTAAAAGTTAATTCTTCAGGGTATTTTGCACAAATAATAAGGCCTAAACACAATACTGTGAAAAAGGAAGGAGCTAACCAAATAGAATTTTTACTACCATAACCATCAGGATCTCCTGCGCCATCAAAATGAACAGCAATTGTTTCTGGTAAATTAGAATACGCAATACTAATGATACACCAAGTGTAAATTAATAGAAATAGCACCACAGATATAATGATGTGGTCTAGTGTACTAAATTGAAAACTACCTTTCTTTGACATTAGTTGCTTATTTTATTTTGATAAGTAGCGAGAACTCTTTTTACTTCTGTTTCTTTTTGAGTTCCTATTAATAATTTTTTATTATTTTTTAGTACTATTTGAATGCCGATATCACCAGAAACATTGATGGCTTTTCCTTTTGATTTTTTCCAAAGAGAACCACCTTTTATACCCCAGCCGCCATATTCTCCAATAGGATCATAGCTTCTAACTTCTGCTGTATTTATTTCTGACCAAGTAATCTTTTTCAAAGAAAAATGAAATGGAAAAAACTGATAGTGAATTCCCTTTTCATCAATTCTAGTTGTTAGTTTAAATAAGAAAATAAATAAAACAGTAACTAAAATACCAGCTAAGCTTAGTACAAATTCATTGGTTGTCATTTTTGTGTTTTCCTTTAGATATTCTTGCACAATAATTGCAATTGGTATCATAATACTCACCGCTAAAAGAACGATTAACCAAGTCTGCGAAAAACGTTGTTCTTCTTTAAATACTTTCATTATCTATTCTTATTTCTTTCAAATAAAATGGTTCCATTGGTCTGAAAAATTGTGTGTACAGTCCAGCCTTCTCTTGCATACTGATTCAAAAAATCTTCATATTTCTGATTTCTATTTTTAAAACCGAGTTTTGGTTGTTCTACTACTTTATATTCTTTCATTTCTTTTTTTCTTTACATTCATTTTTATTTCCAAAATTTATTAACGCTAGTGCAACACCAATTGCTGTACCAACTCCAGAACCGATTGAAACACCTATTGCGATATTATCAAAAACGACTCCGTAAATAACTCCTAAACTAGATCCTAATGATACTCCAATTGCTAAAGCAAGTAATTTGTTTCATTAATTATTTATTCTTTTGTTGTTGATTCAGCATTAATCCTAAAACAAGCCCAACACCAGCTCCAATTGGTAACCCTAAACCTGTACTATTAAAAATGATTCCAATTCCTGCACCTAATATCATTCCTAAAACAGCATTTTTGTTTTTCATATATTTGTTTTTTGGTTATGAGTTACTTCCCTTTTAGAAGATTAAGACGAGATCTTAATGGCTTAAAGTACCCGTATTTACAATTGGTGAAGCTTCTTTATCACCACATAAAATAACTAGTAAATTACTTACCATAGCTGCTTTTCGTTCATCATCTAACTCAACAATTTGTCTTTTATTTAATTCATTCAAAGCCATTTCTACCATTTCGACAGCACCTTGCACAATCTTGTGTCTAGCAGCTACAATTGCCGTTGCTTGTTGTCTTTTTAACATCGCACTTGCAATTTCTTGGGCGTAAGCTAAATACCCAATTCTTGCCTCTAAAACCTCGATGCCTGCAATTGCTAAACGTTCTTCTATTTCTTTTTCTAAAGCTTCAGAAACTTCATTAACACTAGAACGCAATGTAATATCTTCATCAGTACCTTCATCAGCAAAATTATCATAAGGATACATACTTGCTAATTTACGAACAGCAGCATCAGTTTGTACACGTACAAAGTTTTCAAAATTATCAACATCAAAAGCGGCTTTGTATGTATTTGTTACCCTCCAAACTAAAATAGTAGAAATCATAATTGGGTTTCCAAGCTTGTCATTAACTTTTAAACGCTCACTATCAAAGTTACTCGCTCTTAGAGAAATTGCCTTTTTTTTGTATAAAGGGTTTGCCCAATACAAACCATTATCCTTAATAGTACCAATATATTTACCAAAAAGTAAAATAACCTTTGATGTATTTGGGTTTATTAAAATAAATCCGAAGAAACCAATAAAACCAAACAAAGTGGCGATTAAGTAAACTGGATTTTCATACTTTATGACCATTAAAATTCCGCCGAAGAATAATAATAAAACGACTAATAACATTAAATAACCATTTGCGGGTTTAATAATTTTTTCTGTTTTCATGTGTATTGAATTTGTTTTGATATTAAATTGATATCACGAAGATATGAGTATTTTTTTAAATTTTAACAAATTTTTCAATAATTATTTTTATACTTTAGCTAAAAATTAAATTTAACGTATTCAGATGAAAATTAAATTATTATTATTAATCCCTTTTCTTTTTTTTATAAAATCATCTTCTGATGAAGCATTTTTCTGGGGAAAAAACGGACATAGAGCAACAGGTGAAATAGCAGAAAAGCATCTTACAAGAAAAGCTAAAAGAAGTATAGATAAAATATTAAAAGGACAAAGCTTAGCATTTGTTTCTACCTATGCCGATGAGATAAAATCAGACAAGAAATACAATAAGTATTATTCTTGGCATTATATAAATATGGATTTAGATCAGAACTATGAAGAGGTAGAAAAAAATCCTAAAGGAGATTTAGTTACAGGTATAAACACATGTATTAAAATTTTAAATGACAAAAATAGTTCTGATGATGAAAAGAATTTTCATTTAAAAATGTTAGTCCACTTTATGGGCGATTTACATCAACCAATGCATATAGGTAGAAAAGAAGATAAAGGAGGAAATAGCATACAAGTTGAATGGTTTGGAAGAGGAACAAATCTACATAGTGTTTGGGATAGCAAAATGATTGATGATTGGGAAATGAGTTATATTGAATTGGCTGATAATGCGGATGATTTATCAAAAAAACAAATAGAAGTTATAGAAAGAGGAACCCTTGTTGATTGGGTAAATGAAGTACATTTAGTTACAAATAAAGTTTATAATTCAGTGGAAAAAGGAGAGAATTTACGCTACAGATATTCTTATAATCATTTTGGAACTGTAAGAACACAATTACAAAAAGGTGGAATTCGTTTGGCCAAAGTATTGAATGATATTTTTGATTAACTAGTCGTGAAAAGAATATAAAACCTCATAAATTCGTTTTGTGAGGTTTTTTTGTCAACATTCAATTTATTGTCTTCTTTTAAAGTTTAAATAGGTATTTTTATAAAATGATTAAAAAATCACTCTTTTTATTATTGATTTCTCTAGGATTTATTTCATGTAAAAAAGAAGTTGTTAAAGAAAATACTAAAGAAGAAACTTTTCAAATATCATCCGTAAAAACATATACTTATAGTGAGTTAAAACCATTATTAGAAATGAATGATGGTAAAACTTATATTATCAATTTTTGGGCAACTTGGTGCGCACCCTGTGTTAAAGAATTGCCCTATTTTGAAAAGATCAATAGAAAATATTCAGATAAAAATGTAGAAGTTTTATTGGTGAGTTTAGATTTTCCAAAACAACTTAAAAAGAAATTAATACCCTTTATCAATAAAAGAAAATTAAAATCTGAGGTTATTTTATTAGATACTGAAAATAACGATATTTGGATAAAAGCTATTGATAAAAGTTGGAGTGGCGCTATACCTGCAACAATTATCTACAATAAAATGAATAGAAAATTTTACGAACAATCGTTTGATTACAAAACGCTAAAAAGCGAGTTGCAATTATTTCTTAATTAGGATATATTAAATTAATCGAAAACAGTTCTATAAGTTCAGATGATTTTTAATTATATTAAAATAATATATTTTATTAAATTAGATATGAGAATATCATTTAATTCCTTTTTATTACTAGAATCACTTTCAATAAAAACTAACCCAAAAAGCCCAAATTTATTGATATCGAATTTTTTTTACTGCTACAGTATTTTCAATATCATTTGCAAGCTCAGAATACTTAAATTTTAAAATATCTGATGGAAGTATACTTAAATTATTATCCAAAATAATAATGCTAAATATTTTAGTTTTTCTGGTTTTAAAAAGCTGCATCTAAAAAGCTATAATAATTTAAGGTCTTTTCGAAATTCAGATAGTATCTTTGCACTTTATTTATTATTTATGTCTGTCAATACCCTTTTATTAACACCACCTTTTACACAATTAAATACAGCATATCCTGCAACTGCATACATCAAAGGTTTTTTAGAATCTAAAGATGTAAAAGCAACGCAAATGGATTTAAGTATAGAACTGTTTTCTGCAGTATTTACCAAAGAGTTTATCGATGCTATTTTTAAACAAGCAGAGATGCTTGGAAACAACGATTTTCCGTTGGTTTATAAACAAAGGGAAGATTACATAAATAAGGTAGATTCTGTGATGAATTATTTACGTGTACAAGAAGTTACGGCAGCTTATCAAATAGTACATAAAGATTATTTACCTCATGGACACAGACGTATTAAATTAGATAAAGATTTAACGATTGAGTTTGGGATATTAGGAGTTTTAGACAAAGCTAAACATATTGCAACCTTGTTTGTAGAAGAATTGGGAGATTTTATAAATGCGAATGTTGATGAGTTTTTCTCCTTTACAAGGTATGCAGAACAACTCGCTAGAACCGCTTCTAGTTTTGATCGTATAGATGAGTTTTTGCAATATGAGACAACGTTAATAGAAGATGAAATGTTGTATTTGTTGAATGAAAAATTACAACAAGATCAATATGATTTAGTTTGTTTTACAGTTCCTTTTCCGGGAAATTTGTTTTCTGCTTTACGATGTGCACAGTTTATAAAACAAAAATACCCAGCGGTTAAGATAGCCATGGGAGGTGGCTATTGCAATACAGAATTAAGACGTTTATCTGACTCAAGAATTTTTAATTTTGTTGATTTTATTTCTTTAGATGATGGAGAAGGTCCGTTGTTAAAAATCACTCAGTTTTTAGACGGTAAAATAGGTCAGGAAGCATTAGAGAGAACCTATATTTTTAGGGATAATAAAGTTGTTTATGCAAATAAAATACCCAACACCATATTCCATCATAAAAATTTACCAGCGCCTAGTTATGTAGGATTGCCAACAGAGAAGTATTTATCTTTCTTAGATGTAATGAATCCGATGCACAGAATGTGGTCTGATGGTAAATGGAATAAACTCACCATTTCTCATGGATGTTATTGGAAACAATGTTCTTTTTGTGATGTAACCTTAGATTATATTGGTAACTACCAAAATACTACAGCAGAAGATTTGGTGAATAAAATTGAAAAAATAATATCAGAAACAGGGATTACTGGTTTTCACTTTGTGGATGAAGCTGCACCGCCTAAAATGCTGAGAGCTTTGGCGAATACTTTAATTGAAAGAAAGGTTTATATTACTTGGTGGACGAATATTCGGTTCGAAAAAACGTTTACGCCAGAACTATGTTCTTTATTATCAAAATCAGGATGTATTGCCGTTACGGGTGGTTTAGAAGTTGCTTCTGATAGATTGTTGGCTAAAATGAAAAAGGGAGTAGATATCGCCCAAGTAGCGAGGGTTACCAAAGCTTTTTCGGATGAAAATATTATGGTACATGCCTATTTAATGTTTGGTTTTCCAACGGAAACAGCGCAAGAAACAATAGATTCTTTAGATGTTGTACGTCAGTTGTTTCAAAGTAATTGTATTCAATCTGCTTTTTGGCATCAGTTTGCTTGTACAAGTCATAGTCCTGTGGGTAAAAATCCTGATGAATTTCAAATTAAAATTACGGGACCAAAATTTGAAGGTTTTGCTGAGAATGATTTGTATCATGAAGATCCAACAGGAGCAGAACATCACTTGTACAGTGAAGGGTTAAATTTAGCTTTAAATAAGTACTTAAATTACAGAGGATTTGATATTCCTTTACAGAAATACTTCGATTTCAAAGTACCTAGAACAACACAAGAAAGTGGTTTAATAAAGAGTTTTTTAAAAGTATAAAAGACACAAATATTATTTTCTTTCTAAAAAATCTTCAAAAGAATTTTGCGTAATCGCTTTTCCTAAAGAATCTAGTTTTTTGGTGTTTTCTCCAGATTCTAAAATTGGTTTTTGACTTACATAGTCGTAAACAAAAACACCCTCTTTTGTGAGCGTTCCAAAACCTTTGTTAAAAGTGTAATGGGCGAATTGATTTTCGGAAGTATTAAAAATATTTTTACTAAAAACAAAATCTTTGTTGTCAGCCTCTAATAAATCTAACAAAGTGTAAGAAAAATCAACTTGACTAGCAACGGTCTCTATTTCAGTATATTTTTTGTTGACTGCACCTCCTAACCACAACATTGGGATTCTGAATTTTTTAGGAGAAAAATAAGGTCCTTCGTGTTTTGGAGAACTGTGTCCGTGATCAGACATAATAACGATTAACGTATTTTTATACCAATCTTGTTTTTTTGCAAACGTCATAAAATCACCAATCACTTGATCGGTATAATAATGTGCGCTTCTAAACTTATTGTCTTCCGTATCTTTTCCGAATTTGTATTCGCCTTTAATTTCATAAGGTTCATGACTCGTTAAAGTAAGAGCTATTTTAAAAAAAGGCGTTATTTGTTTAGTTGATAAGTCTTTGGCGAAACGTTTCATGAAAACATCGTCATAAGCGCCCCATTTTGAGTTCCAATCTTTTTTATCAAAGGCATTTCCATCAACAAAATCAGTAATCCCTGCGTTTCTTAAATAAGTATTCATATTACCAAAATTTAAATCACCCCCATAATAAAAGGAAGTTTTATAACCTAAATCTATCATCTTCTTGGGTAACATTGGCAAACTCCTCGTTTTATTAGGCATTCGCATAATTCTTTTTACGGGCTGTGGATAATAACCACTTAAAATAGCAGGAATTCCTTTGTCTGTTCGATCTCCATTTGCATAAAAATTAGTGAATAGAATTCCTTCTTTAGAGAGTTTATTTAAATTCGGAGTTACGTTAGGTTCACCTCCTAAAGAGCCTACTATTTTTGCAGGCAAACTTTCCCAGAGAATTAAAATTACGTTAGGTCTAGAGGTGTTTAAAATTGAATCTGTAGTTGATTCTAAAAGTTTATTTTTTCTTTGGTTAATAATATTTAAGGCTGTTTTATCATCAAAATATATGTATGGATTCGTACCATCAGATTTGTGAGTAATCGTATTAAAAAAGTTCCAAATAAAATTTACAGCAGCATGATTTGCAAACATTTTATTAGAAAAATATACGTTACTCTGATTTATAGGAATGGTTTGAAATCCGCCTCTTATAGGAATAATCAATACTGATGTTATCAATAAAAAAAGTGGAATTTCTAACCAGCTTCCAAAATTGATTTTGTTACTATTTTTTTGATTTATTTTATTAAATATTTTGATAAATATATAGGAAATTAATATCCAGAAAAAAACTCCTATAACTAACTGAAGAGTTGATGCTGAAGAAAGCATTAGTTGAGGTGTGTTTAAATAGGGTAGAAGAGATGTATCTAAACGAACTCCCCAAGATTGGTATAAACCAGCGTCAATTAATAATAGTAAATTAATAAATAATATCACAATAATTGTATACCATCTTATAACCTTTAGGATCATTTTTGGTTTGATAACTATTGAGAAAATCATCAATAAAAAAGGAGTAAAAGAGATATAACCAACAAAAGAAGCATCTAATTTTAAACCATAAAAAAAAGTCTTTATCATTGTAGAAAAACCAAGCTCTTGTGATTTTTCAAAATAATAAGCAAGAAAAAATAAACGAGCAAAAATAAAATAAACAATCCAAAAAAGAAAGTAGTAAATATTGTATAAGAGTCTGTATTTAAAGTTTTTCATAGACTAATCTGTAACTTTTAATCGTGCCTGTGCAGTAACAGAAACATCTGCAAAATTAGTATTTAAATATTTTAAATAGCCAGTAACAGCTATCATTGCAGCATTATCTGTCGTGAATTCGAAACTTGGAATATAAGTTGTCCAACCAAAATGTTTTTCTGCTAATTGCAATCTACTTCTAATTTCTGAATTTGCAGAAACTCCACCCGCAATTGCAATCTGTTTAATACCTGTTTGTTTTACCGCATTTTTTAATTTATCCATCAAAATTTCTACAATTGTATATTGAATAGAAGCACAAATGTCGTTCAAATTTTCTTCAATAAAATTAGGATTAATTCTTACTTGTTTCTGAACAAAATACAGAATTCCTGTTTTTAATCCGCTAAAACTAAAATCTAAATCACCAACTTTTGGTTTTGTGAATTTATATGCTTGTGGGTTTCCTAATTTAGCATATTTATCTATTAAGGGACCTCCTGGGTATTGCAAGCCTAAAATTTTAGCAGATTTATCAAAAGCTTCACCAACAGCATCATCAATAGTTTCGCCTAAAATTTCCATTTTAAAATAATCAGAAACTTTTACAATCTGTGTATGACCTCCACTAATAGTTAAGCAAATAAAAGGAAAAGTAGGAATTTTACTTTCTTGATCAGTAATAAAATGTGCTAAAATATGGGCTTGCATATGGTTTACATCTATTAAAGGAATTTGTAAACCCAATGCTAAAGATTTAGCAAAAGATGTGCCAACTAGTAAAGAACCCATTAAACCTGGACCTCTTGTAAATGCAATAGCAGACAATTGTTCTTTCGTTATTTTAGCTTGTTCTAAAGCTTGTTGAACAACAGGTACAATGTTTTGTTGGTGAGCTCTAGAAGCTAATTCTGGAACGACTCCTCCATACTTTGAGTGTACTTCTTGGTTTGCAACAACATTGCTTAACACTCTTGAATTACAAGTTACTGAAGCGCTTGTGTCATCACAAGAAGATTCTATTCCTAAAATATAAACAGGTTTTTCCATTAAAATAGCGTTAAATTACTGCAAAATTAAGGATAATTTTATCTATGCTTCATTTTTTAAGAATAGAAATTTAAATGTTTATTAAATTTGCACGTTCTTTGTAATAAGTGGCAGTATTTTTGATTACAATTAATAACAGTTTGTAACCACTTTAAATTTAAACTCATTAAAAAATCCGGAAATAAAATACTGAAATTGCTAGGGTACTTTGTGCTCTTTTTCGTGTTCATAAGTGTTTTACTTTCTATTGCTGCAGTTCAAACTAAAATAGGGAGTTATGTAACCAATAAAATCAATGAAGATTTTGGTGTAAATCTAAATATTGAAAAAGTAGATTTATCATTTTTAGGAAGTATACAATTAAAGGGTATACAAATTAGGGACCATCATAAAGACACGTTGATTTTTGTTCAAAAATTAACAACTTCACTTTTAAATGCAAAAAAAATTATAGACAATGAATTGAACCTAAAAAGTATTTCTATTGATGGTGCAGATTATCATATGAAAACTTATAAAGGTGAGAAAGATGATAATATGTCTATATTCATTGCTTCTTTTGATGATGGAACTCCAAGAGATTCTTTAAGGAATCCCTTTGTTTTACAAGCATCTAACGTCTATGTAAATGCATTAAATTTTAAAATAATTAATGCCAATAAAAAGGATTCTATAAATTATGCTGTTAATAAAGCTGGAGGAAATTTACAGGATCTTGCGATTGTTGGTCCTAATTTTTCTTCAGGGATTAGAGGCTTATATTTTACTGACTTATTTGGGTTAGAAATTACAAATTTAACCACTGATTTTTCATATTCCACAACTGCAATGCATTTTAAAGATACAAGACTGCAGACTCAAAAAACAGATATAAAAGGGAATATTGATTTTACATACACAAGAGAAGATTTAAAAGATTTTAATGATAAAGTAAATATCAACGCCCGTTTTAGTAGGAGCAAAGTTGCTGTGCAAGACATTAATAAATTTTATAAGGAATTAAGAGGAAATGACATTTTAGATTTTCAAGGAAATTTAAATGGTCCTTTAAATAACTTCAATTTATCTAAGTTTAATCTATCATCTAGAAGTGGAATAAAAGTTAAAGGGAACTTAACGTTTGTAAATTCGATAGCTAAAGAAAGAGGCTTTATATTTGATGGAAATTTAACTAATTTAACAGCAACTTATATCGAGTTAAAAAATATTTTACCAAATGTTTTAGGTAAAAGTTTACCAACAGAATTTGATAAATTTGGTAAATTCACTTTGAAAGGCCTAGTAAGAGTTACTCCAGATGAAATGCAGGCAACTATCAAAGTAAACTCAGAAATTGGTTCTTCCATTGCGGATTTGCAAATTACTAATATTGGCGATATAGATTATGCCAAATATGATGGTGAAATAGAATTAAATAATTTTGATCTTGGTTACTTTTTTAATGATCCTTTATTTGGTAATGTTTCTTTAAAAGGAGATGTAAATGGAAGTGGATTTAAGCTAGATAATATTATAACTTCTTTTATTGGGGAAGTTTCTGACTTTCAGTTTAAAAATTATAGCTACAAAAAGATTGCTGTAAATGGGCAGTATCAGAATAATAAATTTGATGGCGATTTAATCATTAATGATGAAAATTTTAAAATGAATTTTAAGGGTTTAGCAGATTTATCTTCTACAATTCATAAGTTCGATTTTATGTCTGACATTACCTATCTTAATTTAAAAGAAACCAATCTTTTTGTTAGAGATAGTATTGCTGAGTTAAAAGGTAAAATTGAACTTGATATCGAAGGTAATACTTTTGATAATATTGTAGGAAACGCAGTTTTTAAAGATGTTTTTTATACCAATCAAAAAAAGGAATTTAGTTTTAAAGAGTTTAAAGTTTCTTCATCTTTAAAGGATAGTATTAAAAGGATTGATGTAGACTCTAAAGATATTACAAATGGATATATAACAGGTAATTTTACTTTTTCGGAATTATCAAAAGTCGCCCAAAATGCTTTGGGAAGCATTTATAATAATTATCAACCTTTTAAAGTAGCTCCAAATCAGTTTTTAGATTTTAATTTCACTGTTTATAATCAAATTGTGAATGTTTTTTTTCCTGAGATTTATATAGATGATAAAACCAAAATTAAAGGAAAAATTAAATCGAATAAAAATCAGTTAAAACTTACGTTTTCATCACCGAGAGTTGATGTTTATGGAAATGAAGTAAAAGATGTTTTATTAAGAACAGACAATCAAAACCCTTTATATAATTCGCATTTAACAGCATCAGAATTCAATACCAAATATTATAAAGTTTCTAAGTTAAACTTACTAAATTTAACACAGAATGATACGTTATTTTTTAAATCGGTGTTTAATGGAGGCAAAAAGAAAAATGAAAATTTTAACTTAGATTTTTTCTACACAATTAATCCAGAAGCTAAATCTGTAATTGGATTTCAAAAATCAACTTTTGTTTTTAAAGATACCGCATGGAAGATTAATCCGAATAAAGAAAATCCAGATAAAATTACTTTCGACTTAAACAAAGATGAATTTAATTTCAGTAAATTTAAATTAGTTTCTGGGGAACAAAAAATAGCGTTTACAGGAAGCTTGAAGGGCGATACAGAAAAAATATTATTAGCAGATCTAACAAAAGTAAAATTACAAAGTTTTTTACCAGAAATAGACAGTTTAGCTTTAAAAGGAGAGGTATCAGGAAATCTGGATTTTGTTCAAAGAGAAAATGTTTATAGTCCTGAAGCTGTCTTAATCATTAAAAATTTTGAAGTAAATAATTTTAAACAAGGAGAATTAGCAATTAATATAAAAGGAAATAATTCTTACGAAAAATACGATGTAGATTTATTTATTAATAATGACAAGGTAAAAAGTATCGCTGCAACTGGGGGCTTAGACTTTTCTAATTCAAGGCCTTTAATAGATTTAGAAGTGTATTTAGAAGAATATGCTTTAGAAGCTTTTAGTCCTTTAGGAAAAGATGTAATTTCATCTTTAAGGGGTGCTGTTTCTGGTAATTTTAATTTAAAGGGTTTTTTAAGAAATCCAGATATGGAAGGAACTTTACGTCTTAATAATGCAGGCTTAAAATTTCCTTATTTAAATATAGATTATGACTTCGAAGGCGAATCTATTATTTCATTGATGCAGCAATCTTTTATTTTAGAAGATATAAATCTGTTAGACATAAAGCATAAAACCAAAGGAAGGTTATTAGGGAGTATCTCTCATCAAAATTTTGAACAATGGTTTTTTGATTTACAAATTGACACAAATAATTTACTTGTTTTAGATACCGAGGATACAGAAGAAGCTACATATTTTGGTACAGCTTTTATGAATGGAACAGCAAGTATTTCAGGCTTAACAGATCAGTTAACAATAGATGTAAATGCAAAAACAAATTCAGGAACAAAATTTGTAGTTCCCCTAAAAGACATAGAAACGGTAGATAGTTATAAGCTAATTTATTTTGAATCTGATAAAATTAAAGTTGAAGATAAACAAAGAGAAATTGCACAAGAAGCTCTTAAAGGGTTGTCTTTAAATATTGATTTAGAAGTTACTAAAGATGCAGAAGCACAAGTTGTAATTGATGAAATTAACGGAAGTCAATTAACTGGAAGAGGCTCTGGTAATTTGCAAATAAGAATTAACACTAGAAGTAAATTTAACATGTTTGGAGATTATACTATAAATAGTGGAGTATATGATTTTAAATATGGAGGTATAATTAATAAACCTTTTTCAATTCAAAAAGGAGGAACCGTTTCTTGGAATGGAAACCCTTATGAAGCTAATTTAGATGTTACAGCTATTTATAAAGCAAAAGCAAACCCAGCTGTTTTATTAGAAAATTTTAACTCTAACAGAAAAGAAGAAATAGATTTAGTAACTAGAATCACAGGAGGTTTATTTAGTTCTAAACAAGAATTAGATATTCAATTAACAAATGTAGATCCAACAATTGCGAGCGAATTAGAATTTATTTTAAATGATAATAATATAAATGAAAAAACCACACAGTTTATTTATTTACTAGCTTTTGGTACATTTATAAATCCTGACAAAGTTAATTTTGATGTAAATAATACACTTACAGGTACCGCTTCAAGTACAATTTCAGCAGCCTTTTCTAGTTTATTAAATAGTCCTGAGAGTAAATTTCAATTAGGGGTAGATTATCAACAAGGAGAAAGAGGAAATGATGTTGATCGATTAAATATTGATAATCAAGTAGATTTATCTGTAAGCACCCAGGTTAGTGATCGAGTAATTATTAATGGTAAAGTTGGAGTGCCTGTTGGCGCACAAACACAATCTAGTGTTGTTGGCGAAGTAAAAGTTGAAGTATTATTAAATAAAGAAGGTAATTTTAGAGGAACTATTTTTAATCGTCAGAATGAAATACAATACTCTACAGAAGAAGAAGGTTATACACAAGGTGTAGGGTTGTCTTATCAAGTGAATTTTAATAATTTATCTGGTCTTTTAACTAAAATTGGTTTAAAAAGTAAATCAAAAAATAAAAATATCAGAAAGTTAAAAAAAGATTCTTTAAAGCTTAAAAAAAAGAAGTTTATTAATTTTGAAGGGAATTAATTTATTACTTTTTATCCGCACTTTTTATTAAAAAAAAACGAAAGCCATTTCGAACTATTAACTCATTTTTCCTTTTAAAAATAAGGGTTTCGAACTAAAACGATTTCGTAGTTTTTTTATTTTAAATCACTTAAAAGAGTTAATTTTACGCTGTTAAATTATGAAAGAAATTAAAAAAATAGGAGTTATGACTTCTGGAGGAGATTCTCCAGGGATGAATGCTGCAATTAGATCTGTTGTAAGAACTTGTGCTTTTTATGGTATAGAATCTGCAGGAATTTATCGTGGTTATCAAGGAATGATTGAAGGTGATTTTATTGAACTTAATGCACGTAGTGTAAAAGGAATTATCAATAAGGGAGGAACTTTTTTAAAGTCAGCAAGATCCAAAGACTTTAGAACGAAAGAAGGCAGAAAAGAAGCATACAATCAATTAGTAAAAGCAAATATAGATGCTTTAGTAGTTATTGGTGGAGATGGAAGTTTTACCGGAGCTCTAATATTTAATCAAGAGTTTGATTTTCCAGTGATGGGAATTCCAGGGACAATAGATAATGATATAGCTGGTACTTCTCACACAATAGGATACGATACAACATTAAATACAGTTGTTGACGTAATTGATAAGATTAGAGATACCGCATCATCACACAATAGACTTTTTTTTGTAGAAGTAATGGGTAGAGATGTAGGGCATATTGCCTTAAATGCTGGTGTAGGAGCAGGAGCAGAAGAGATTTTAATTCCTGAAGAGGATCTAGGTTTAGATCGTTTATTAGAATCTTTAACAAGAAGTAAAGAATCTGGAAAATCTTCTAGTATTGTTATCGTTGCTGAAGGAGATAAAATTGGTAAAAATGTTTTTGAATTAAAAGATTACGTAGAAGAAAATTTACCAGAATACGAAGTTAGAGTTTCTGTTTTAGGTCATATGCAAAGAGGAGGTTCTCCATCTTGTTTTGATAGAGTTTTAGCTAGTAGAATGGGTGTAAAAGCTGTAGAAAGCTTACTAGAGGGGAAATTTAATTTAATGGTTGGTTTAAAAAGTGATAAAATGACTGTAACACCTCTTGCAAAAGCAATTAAAGGTCAATCAAAAATAAATAAAGAATTAATTAGAGTATCAGACATAATGTCTATCTAGAAAAAAAATACAAATAAGATGATTAAAGTAGGAATTAACGGTTTTGGAAGAATAGGAAGATTAGCATTTAGATCTTCAGTATCAAGAGATAATGTACAAGTAGTTGCAATAAACGATTTATTGGATGTAGATTATTTAGCCTACATGTTAAAATACGATTCAGTTCATGGTAAATTTGATGGAACTGTTGAAGTAAAAGATGGTAAATTAGTTGTAAACGGCAACGAAATTAGAATTACAGCAGAAAGAGATCCAGCAAATTTAAAATGGGATGAAGTTGGTGCTGATTATGTAATTGAATCTACAGGGTTTTTCTTAACAGAAGAAACTGCTGGAAAACATTTAGAAGCTGGTGCCAAAAAAGTAATTTTATCAGCACCTTCTAAAGACCATACGCCAATGTTTGTAATGGGTGTGAATAATACAGAATTAACAGCAGATCAAAATATTTTTTCTAACGCATCTTGTACAACAAACTGTTTAGCTCCTATTGCTAAAGTATTAAATGATAATTGGGGAATCTCTGAAGGTTTAATGACAACTGTACATGCTGCAACTGCAACTCAAAAAACAGTTGACGGTCCTTCTATGAAAGATTGGAGAGGTGGACGTTCTGCAATACATAATATTATTCCTTCTTCTACTGGAGCAGCGAAAGCTGTTGGTAAAGTAATTCCTTCTTTAAATGGTAAATTAACAGGTATGGCTTTTAGAGTTCCTACTATGGATGTTTCTGTTGTAGATTTAACTGTTAAATTAGATAAACCAGCTACGTACGCGGAAATTTGTGCTGCAATGAAAGCTGCTTCTGAAAGTGGACCAATGAAAGGTGTAATAGGTTATACTGAAGATTTAGTAGTTTCTCAAGATTTTATTGGAGATACTCGTACTTCTATCTTTGACGCTAATGCAGGTATAGCACTAAACGATAACTTTGTAAAGATTGTTTCTTGGTATGATAACGAAATGGGTTATTCAACTAAAATCGTTGATTTAATTGAATATTCTGCTTCTTTATAAGCAAATTTAGAGTGCATTAAATAAAAAAAAACCTGATGGAAAAGTTATTTCTATCAGGTTTTTTTTAGCTTTAAATTTTAATATCTGAATACTATTTTACAGCAATTGCACTAATTTCAACATTTACAAATTTTGGCAAATTAGATACTTCTACAGTTTCTCTTGCAGGTGCTGTTTCTTCATTAAAATACTCTCCATAAACAGCATTTATTTTAGAGAAATTATTCATATCAGAAATAAATATCGATGTTTTAATTATGTTTTCAAAAGTCATTCCTGCAGCAGCTAAAACTTCTTTCATGTTTTCCATTACTTGTTTTGTTTCAGCCTCAATAGTATCTAAAATAAGCTCTCCATTTTCTGGGTTTATAGCAATTTGGCCAGAAGTATATAGAGTGTTTCCGCTTAAAACAGCTTGATTATATGGTCCAATAGGTGCAGGTGCTTTACTCGTTGTTATTATTTTTTTCATTTGATTAGTTTCAAAGTTTATTTTTTTTTCTAGCTTCCATTAGTTATAACTAAAATAACCTTCTATCCGGTGGTTTGTTTTTATCCCATTTTAAATCAGCCAAAGTAGAAGATTTTATTCCTATAAAAAAAGTGTAAGATGAGTTAGTGCCAAAAGGAACCCAGTTAAAATTGAACTTCCAACTATCTAAATCTCTCGTAAAATTAAATCTTGAGAAAGAAAAAGCGCCATTTTTAACATCATAACCTGAAGAGTAACCAACTTTCCATTTAGGAGATAATTCAATATTTCCACCAAAACCTAGAGTATGCACTCCGATTTTTCCAGGATCAATGCCATTATTGCTATAGTTTGCAGAATAAACTAAGTTTATAGACCAAGGTATTTTAGCTCTATATAATTCAGTTTTGGAAGTTTCTCTTTTATTGCTATTATTTTGTCTTGTATCTCTGGGGTCAATATTTATACCCATGACATCTGGAGGATTATTTGCCCCATTTCCATTCCTTGTGTCGTTACTTTGGTTATTGTCTTTACTTTCTTTTTTACTTTTATCAAAATCTGCACTAGAAATAGAGTAGTTTGCTGTTAGGTTCGCATTGGATAGTCTAAAAATATTAGGATTAAACTTATTTATTTGTCGTCCTTCTTCGTTTACTTGATAAGGATCTAGAGAACCGTTAAAATTTAAAGCTAGTTTGTCTTTCAATAACCTTGTTCCTGCTGAAAATCGAACGTTAGACCAACGTAAACTATCAGCAGCAATATTATATGAAGAGTTGAAATTTAAATTATTTAAAAGCATGATTTTTTCATCTTCTTCATCACTTTCGGGATCTTTAGGTGCCATTTTAGCTTCTAAAACATTATTTAAAGAGATTCCTATAGAATTATTTAATCCAGCTGAAGGAGCCCCATAAATTCCTTGATCAAAAATTGTATATTGTTGCAAATCTGTAGCAAGCTCACTTTGTCTAACTTCTTTAATATAATTGTCTTTAAAATCTGGTCTATAAGAATAAGAAATAGTTGGTCTAATAGTATGTCTTATAGCTTTTAATCGTCCTTTATTAAAGTTAAAAGTACCGTAGATATTAGTTGATAAACTAACACCCATATTATACTCTCGATAGGTTTTAAACCCTCTTAAAGTATCGGTTACAACTACGTTATCCGAAACATCATACTCTTTGTTAATATAATCAAACTGCCAAGTTTCTTCATAATTAGCACTTGGTGATAGTGTAAAATATTTAAAGGCTTTTATATTGGTGCTCGTACTTGTTTTATGTTGTACACCAGACCTAGCTGTTTTAAACATTTCACTTGTAAAAAAAGCATCATCTGTGGTATTAATTAAATACTGACCTTGCATATTGTAATTGAATCCTAACTTTTGAATTGGATTTTTTTTAATACCACCTTTACCTGCAAACGGATACAATCTATTCATGTTTAATGTTAATGAAGGAAGTGTCATTGTAATCCTTTCTGTATTGGTGTTTTGTTGATGAGAGGCGGTTACAGCCATGTTAAAAGGAGTGTCTACAAAAGTTTTACTGTAATTTATAGAAGAGTTTAGTGTATTATTTTGTGTTTGTGCAACATTAAATTGATTGAGAGATTCTCTAAAGAAACGACTACTTCCTAAATTTACAGAAGCTGTAAATCTTGAGTTAGGACTTGCTTTTTGATCTTGATTATGTGACCATTTAAGATTAAAGTTATTGGCTTTACTGTAAGAACTAAAACCTCTAATGCCATTAATAATGTTTTCGAAATTAAAACTAAAAGTACCATTAAATCTATACCTCTTTTTATAATTCGATGATATTTTTGTACCCCAACTTCCATTAGTGTATACATCACCTAAAACAGTTAAATCTGCGTAATCACTTAGCGCAAAATAATATCCTCCATTTTGAAAACCTATTCCTCTATTACTGCTTCCTGTATCAAAAGCAGGAATTAAAAATCCAGAAACACTAGTTTCTGTCATTGGAAAATATGCGAATGGTAGAAATAAAGGAGTAGGAACATCTGCTAAAACTAAATTACTTACACCTACAATAATTTTTTTACCTGGAACTAACTTTGCTTTGTCAGTAGCTATATAATAATCAGGATTTTTTTTCTCTGAAGTTGTAAAACGTATTTTTCTAATGTAAACTGTAGAATCATTTACACGTTTGGTTTTTTCACCATAAGTAAACATTTCACCTTGTTTAGTTTTTAAACCATAAATGATAGCACGTTTACTTTTAAAGTTATAAATTATTGAATCTTGTTCAGATTCTTCGTTACCTTGTTTAAAAATAGGTTTTTGATTATAGCCAGTACTGTCTATGATTCCTTTGGCAAAAAGCGTGTTTTTCTTGTAATCAATAATTATAATTCCTGCTTTTAAATCAATATCTGTATATTTTATATTTGCATCATTATAAAGAGTAACTGTTTTATCTTTTGCATTTTGTATTGTGTAATCTTTTGCAACATGAATTATAATATCCTCAACACTTTCTCTAGGTTTTATAGAATCTATAGAAATTGTATCTTTATTCTTTTGAAGTAAGCTGTCTTTTTTTGCATCAAACAAAAAATCTTTCTTATTTGGTAGAATTGTATCTTTTTTTATTAGAGGAATTATCGTTTTCCCTCTAGACTTTATATCTTGTGCAAAACTGATCTTTATAAAAAAGAAACTGCAAAATAAAAGTATGTATGATAGGTTTGTTTGCAATGCTATAAATACTATTTTTGTATAAAAGTAAAAGTATGGTTCAATATTTGGAACACCAAATTAAAGTTCCCAAAATTAGTTAAATTTTATTGATGAATTTTCTACAAACTAACAAATTTAATACCAAAGTAAAAAACCTGTTTTTTTTACCAATTTTTATATCAATTTTCTTTTTCTCATCGACATTTATTTACGCACAAAAAAGTTACACAATTGTCTTAGATGCTGGCCATGGAGGTAAAGACCCGGGTAATTTAGGCAATGGCTATAAAGAAAAAAATATTGCACTAAAAGTAGCTTTAATGGTTGGTGCTGAATTAAAAAAAGAGAAAGATATTAAAGTATTATATACAAGAAAAACCGATGTAAAAATTGCACTTTGGAAAAGAGGAGATATTGCAAATACTGCAAAAGCAGATTTATTTGTATCTATTCACTGTGACTCTCATACATCTAATGCTTTTGGAGCAGGAACTTTTGTATTAGGTTTAAGAGGGAATAAAAAGAACTTAGAAATTGCAAAGAGAGAAAATGCAGTAATCTTAGAAGAAGATAATTATAAAGAAAAATACAAAGGTTTTGATTCAAACTCTGCAGAATCTGTTATCGGTTTATCGCTTTTACAAGAAGAAAATTTAGATAAGAGTTTAGAAATTGCAAGCTTAATTCAAATAAATTTCACAAAAGAACTAAAAAGGTTAGACAGAAAAGTAAAACAAGATAATTTTCAAGTTTTAAGAGAAACGATTATGCCTAGTGTTTTGATAGAATTAGGTTTTTTAACAAATAAAAAGGAGGGTAGATATCTTAATTCAAAGAAAGGTCAGCAACAAATGGGTAAAGCGGTGTCTGATGCAATTAAAAATTACGTAAATCATTTAAAAGTAAATACAATTGTAGAAGTTTTAGACACTGATGAAAATATAAAAAATACGATTGAATTTAAAATTCAGATTGCTTCTGGGAAAAATAAAATTTCTACAAAATCTTATAACTTTAAAGGGTTGAAAAAGGTGCAAGTTGTTAAGGTTGGTAATTTTTACAAATATTATTATAGTAATACTTCTGAATATAAAAAGGTTCTAAAAGCGTTAAAAATAGCGAAACAAAAAGGATATTCAACAGCATTTATTGTTGCTTTTAAAAGAGGAGAAAAAATCTCTGTTCTAGAAGCAAAGAAAATGCAGTAGTTTTGGTAGTTTCAACCAAAAATTATTAGTAATTTTGTTATTAAATTTCTATTTATGTCTAAAGAATTAAAAACAGGAATAGTCCTAATTATTATTATTGTTGGTTTCATATGGGGGTTTAACTTCCTAAAAGGTCATGACGTTTTTCAACCAAACAGTAGATTCTATAATGTAGAATATACGAATGTTGGTGGTTTAACAGAGGCTAGTTTAGTTACTATAAACGGTTTAAAAGTTGGTCAGGTTGATGATATAGACTTTAATGATAGTCCAGGAAAAAGAGGTGACCTGATTGTTCGTTTTTCTTTAGAAAATGATTTTGAATTTTCTAAAAATAGTGTTGTAAAAATTTATTCTCCAAATCCATTATCAGGTTCTAACCTAGCTATTATACCAAGCTATAAAGGTGAATCAGCAGTTTCTGGTGATTTCTTAAAAGGAGAAATTGAATCAAGTTTATTTACTTCTATTGGTGAAAAATTAGATCCTATTCAAGCAAAGTTAGAAAATGTAATTGTAAGTGCAGACACCCTATTTCAAAGAATAAATAATGTTTTAGATTACAAAACATCAGAAAGTATTAAAAGATCTGTAAAAGGTTTAGAACTTACAATTGTTGATATTAGAGAAACACTTAGTTCTGTAAATTTAATGATAGATTCTACTTCTATTGGTTTAAAAGAAACTATAGAAAATACAAAAAATATAACAAATAATTTATCAAAAGTAACAGACACTTTAGCCAACTCAAATATTGGAGAAATTATGAGAAAAGCAGAATTAACACTTACATCTGTAAATTCTTTATTAGATGGTATGGATAAAGGAAAAGGCACTCTAGGTAAATTAATAAACGATGATGCTATGTATGATAACTTAACAAATGTGTCTAAAGAATTAGAATATTTGTTAAGAGAAATGAAGCTTAATCCTAAGAGGTTTGTTCACTTTTCTTTATTTGGTAAAAGAGCAAAATCTTTTAATGAGGAAAATAATAAAAACAACAAAACCAATCGATAAGATTCGTCTTATACAATATATTTAAAATAGTATGCAATACTTACCAAACCTATTTTTTGCACTAGCACTAATTGCTGGTATGGGGTTTTTTTTGATGAATATCAGAAAAGTTTCAAGAAATATCAAATTAGGAAAAGATGTTAATAGAACAGACAAAAAACCGGAACGTTTAAAGAACATGATTATGATTGCTCTTGGGCAATCTAAAATGATAAAAAGACCTTTATCTGGTTTCTTACACATTATTGTTTATGTTGGTTTTATCATCATAAATATTGAGGTTTTAGAAATTATTATTGATGGTTTATTTGGAACTCATAGAATTTTTCAAGTCCCTTTAGGGAATGAAATTTATGGATTTTTAATTGGCACTTTTGAAGTGTTAGCTACACTAGTTTTTGTAGCTGTTGTTATTTTTTGGTTGCGTAGAAATGTATCTAATATAAAACGTTTTTTAAGTAAAGAAATGAAAGGTTGGCCTAAAAATGATGGAAACAATATCCTTTATTTTGAAATGGTTTTAATGTCTCTCTTTCTAATAATGAATGCGACAGACACACCATTTCAACAAGCAGGAATAGGGAATGTAGTTAGTCAATTTATTTCTCCCTTATTTGATGGTTTTTCTTTAGAAGTAATACATACAATAGAAAGAAGTGCTTGGTGGTTCCACATTTTGGGAATCTTAGTTTTCTTAAATTATTTATTTTACTCAAAGCATTTACATATTTTATTAGCTTTTCCAAACACATATTTTGCGAATTTAAATTTAAAAGGTCAATTCACAAATTTAGAGTCGGTTACAACCGAAGTTAAATTAATGATGGATCCAGATGCAGATCCATATGCAGCGCCACCTGAAGGAGCGGAAGATACGGTTCCAGAAAAGTTTGGAGCTTCTGATGTTGCCGATTTAAATTGGGTACAATTATTAAATGCTTATACATGTACAGAATGTGGTCGTTGTACATCTGTATGTCCTGCAAACTTAACAGGTAAGGAGTTGTCGCCAAGAAAAATTATGATGGACACTCGCGATAGACTTGAAGAAGTTGGTAGAAATATAGATTTAAATAAAGGAACTTTTGTTGATGATGGAAAGCAATTACTAAACGATTATATTTCACCAGAAGAATTATGGGCTTGTACAAGTTGTAATGCTTGTGTAGAAGAATGTCCTGTGAATATAGATCCATTATCTATTATTATGGATATGAGGAGATATTTAGTGATGGAAGAAAGTGCTGCACCACAAGAGTTAAATATGATGATGACCAATATTGAAAACAATGGTGCTCCTTGGCAATATAACCAACAAGATAGATTGAATTGGGCAGATGAAGAGTAGATAAATTTTGAATTATAAATTTCACCTAGTAGAAAAAAACTCATAATTTAAAACTAACAACTTAAAACTAAAAAAATGAACGTACCTACAATGGCAGATATGATGGCCCAAGGTAAAGAACCAGAAGTCTTGTTCTGGGTTGGCGCAGCAGGAAGTTATGATGATAGAGCAAAGAAAATATCTAGAGCATTTGTTAAAATACTACATCAAGCTAATGTAGATTTTGCAGTTTTAGGAACTGAGGAATCTTCTACAGGAGACGCAGCAAAAAGAGCAGGAAATGAGTTCTTGTTTCAAATGCAAGCGATGATGAACATTGAAGTTTTAAATGGATACGAAGTAAAGAAAATTGTTACTTGTGATCCTCATTCGTTTAATACTTTAAAAAATGAATATCCAAGTTTAGGAGGAAAATATGAAGTTTTTCACCACACACAATTTATTCAAAATTTAATTTCTGAAGGTCGCTTAAAAATAGACGACACAACTTTAAAAGGAAAAAGAGTAACTTTTCATGACCCTTGTTATTTAGGAAGAGGAAATGATGTCTATGAATCTCCAAGAGATTTAATAAATAGATTAGGTGTTAATTTAACAGAAATGAAACGCAACAAATCTTCAGCTTTATGTTGTGGAGCTGGAGGCGCACAAATGTTTAAAGATGCAGAAAAAGGGGATAAAGAAATTAATATTTTAAGAACAGAAGATGCTTTAGAGACCAAACCACATATTATTGCAACAGGCTGTCCTTATTGCAATACAATGATGACAGACGGAATTAAATTTAAAGAAAAGGAAGCAGAAGTTCAAGTTAAAGATATTGCAGAATTAATTGCAGAAGCAAATAATTTATAAACTTAATGACCACTTTTAAGAACGATTTAGTTTTAAACTTACCAGATATTACCAAGATTGAATTTAAAAAAATTGTTAAAAGTTATTTAAAAGTAATTATTATCAATTTTTTTTTGTTTTTCATTCCACTTTTTACGGGATTAATTTTATTACACAAACTCGTTTTTCATGAAGGAATAAAAATATATATAATTTTAATATATGCCCTTTTTCTACTACTTTTTGGATGCATTTTTTTGTATTTAATACTAAGTTTTCCAAAAAGAAAATATGCTTTAAGAGAAAAAGATATTTCTTATAAATCTGGTTTATTTATCAAGAAAATCACAACAGTTCCATTCTCTAGAATTCAACATGTAGAAATTGACGAGAAACCAACTTTAAGATTATTTGGTTTGGCATCTTTAAGTGTATATACAGCTGGAGATAGTAGTGATGATCTAGTTATTAAAGGTGTTACAAAAGAAATAGCACTACAGATTAAAGAATACATTAGCACAAAAATTAATGAGTAATTCTTTTAATTTTTCAAATTTTTCAAGACAATCTTCAAAAGGGGTTCTGGTAATTTATATAAATCTGATTTATAATCTTATAAAATTTACTTGGTTTTTACTTTTTTTAATTATCAAGGATTTTACGAAACTATCCAATAGTTTAGGCGCTAATTATATTTATTTAGGGGTCGCATTTATTTTAATTTTTCTGTTGATTAGAGCCTATTTAGTTTATAAAAATTTTCAATTTAAAATTGAGAATGAATATTTTATTTTAAAGCAAGGAATTCTAAAAAAAACAAATACAGCAATTCCTTTTCACCGAATTCAGAATATCAATTTCAAACAAAATATTATTCAACAAATTATTGGTGTATTCGAAGTAAGTATAGAAACTGCAGGATCAAGTGCTACTGAAATTGCAATTAAAGCACTTTCTTTGTCAAAAGCATCAGCTTTAAAAGAACTTATTTCCAAAAGTTCGATATTAGATAAAGAAGTTAATATTGATCATGAATCAAAACCATTCGTAAAAATCGGTTTTTTCGAGCTTTTTAAAGTTAGTTTAACAGAAAATCATCTTCAAAATTTATTTTTATTTTTTGCAATTATAATTGGTTTCTTTCAGCAATTACAGCAAATTGATTATAGCTTTGGGGAAATAAGATTTTTTGATGATTTGATTGAAGAAGGTACAAATGTACTTACTACGAGTATTTTTTTATTATCCATATTACTTTTTACATTGATTATAATGGCTTTAATTAGTTCTTTTGTAAAGGTCTTTTTGATACATTTTAATTTAACGGCTTATTTAAAAGAAGATGCTTTTGAAGTTAATCAAGGTTTATTTACAAAAAAATCTATTGTATTAAAAAAGCAAAAAATCCAGAATATCACAATTTCTACAAATCCGCTAAAAAGGTTAATTGGTATTTCTTTTATCACTTTTAAACAAGCTGTAAGCGGTAAATTAAATCAAAAGAAAGATAAGTTAATACGAATTGTGGGGTGTAAAGCAGCACAAATTGAAGTTGTTAAAAAGAGTTTGTTTGATGCAACTGAATTAGAAAGTAAACAAAAATTTTTCCCTGATAATTATTATAAACGAAAGATATTTATAATTTCTTTTTTGATACTCGTTATCTTATACTTAATATTATATAAGATATCTAATTCAGTAGAGATCCTATATTCAATCATTTTAGTCTTTCCTATTGTTGTATTTTTGATACACAAAAAAATTAAAAAACGTTATTATAAAATATCAGATTCGATGTTATTGGTAGGCAGAGGATTATTAGAAACTCACATAACGTATTTAGAAATTTTTAAGGTTCAAAATATAAAGATGAAACAAAATGTTTTTCAACAGAGAAGTAACGTTGCAGATCTTATTTTACAAACTGCCTCTGGAAAAATTAAAATTCCTTGTGTCAATTTTAAAGATGCAGTAAAAATTTATAATCATACTTTATATAAAGTAGAAACAAGCAATACTTCATGGATGTAAAAAGTTTTATTAAAGCAGCACGTTTAAGAACTTTACCTTTATCTGTCTCAGGTATTATTTTGGGTTCTTACTTAGGAAACAATTTTGTTTTTATAAGTTCTAATTTAAGTGTTAGAAACCCTGTTTGGGTAACTTCTATTTTCTGGTTAGCAATTCTAACAACTATTGGTTTCCAAGTATTGTCAAACTTTGCAAACGACTATGGAGACGGTATAAAAGGTTCAGATAAAAATAGAACAGGAGAAACAAGAATGGTTTCTTCAGGAGCGATTACTCCTAAGCAAATGAAATCTGCCATTATAATTACTGCAATTATTACTTTAATGATAGCCATATTGCTTATTTATGTTGCTTTTGGAAAAGAAAATTTCGGATATTCTATTTTGTTTTTATTGTTAGGAATTGCATCAATTGCAGCAGCAATAAAGTATACAGTTGGTAATTCTGCTTATGGTTATAGTGGTTTTGGGGATATTTTTGTATTTCTATTCTTTGGTTTGTTAAGTGTCGTTGGGAGTTATTTTTTGTACACAAAACAGCTTAATTTAACAATATTTTTACCTGCAATTTCTATCGGGTTATTAAGTACAGCAGTTTTAAATTTGAATAATTTACGAGATAGAGATGAAGATCAAAAAAATAATAAAAATACGTTAGTTGTTAAATTAGGACCTAAAAAAGCAAAAAAATATCATTATTTTTTAATTTTAGGAGCTTTAATTACCGCTTTAATTTATGTGTTTCTTGATTTTAGAAATGTGTATCAACTCATTTTTTTAGTGGCTTTTATTCCGTTAGTTAAAAATATAAAAACCGTTGCACAAAACACAGTTTCTGCTCAGTTAGATAGCGAACTTAAGAAAGTAGCATTAAGTACATTTTTGTTTGCTATTCTTTTTGCTTGGGCTAACACCATTTTTTAAAATAAATATATGAAAACAATAAAAATAATCTTGGGAATCATTACAGCAATAGTTGTAATTTTTTTGGCAACAGGTCTATTAATAAAAGAAACAAGCTATGTAACACAAGTTTCTGTAAATAATTCAGTTGAGGTGGTTTTTGAAACATTTAATAACTCAGAAAATATTAAAAATTGGATTCCAGAAGTAAAGTCTTTTGATGTTGTTAACGAGAACATTGGAAAAACGGGAAGTGTTTATAAAATGGTTGTTGAAAATCAAGGGCAAGAAATTGTTATGACACAGAAAATAATTGCCTATGTTAAAAATGAAAAAGTAACTTTGTTTTTTGATGCTGAAAACATGTTAAAAAGGGACGATTATGTTTTTACAGAGAAAAATGGAATTACAACCATAACTTTAAGCTCTAGCTGTCAAAGTGAGTCTTATTTAATGGCTTGTGTGTTTCCTTTTTTTAAGGGAACTTTCCAAGAACAAGACCAAACTTATTTGAATAATTTTAAAGCATTTGCAGAAAAACAATAATCTTTACTTTGATAAAAGCAATTTACAGAAAATATAATCTTAATTTTAAAAATCCAAGTGGTACTTCACGTGGAATTTTAAGGACGAAAGAAACCTGGTTTATTATTTTAGATGAAAATGATAAAACAGGTATAGGAGAAACTGGTTTATTTAGAGGGTTAAGCATAGATGATGTCCCTAATTATGAATCAAAATTAAGTTGGGTTTGTCAAAATATAAACCTTGGTTTAAATACTTTATTGAAAGAATGCTCTGAATATCCATCAATTCAATTTGGTTTAGAACAAGCATTTTTATCATTAAAAAGTAAAAATCGATTTGAATTATTTCCATCACAATTTACCAAAGGAGAGAAATCAATTCCTATAAATGGTTTAGTTTGGATGGGGGAGAAGGAGTTTATGAAAAATCAAATTAAAGAGAAACTTACATCAGGTTTTTCTTGTATTAAAATGAAAATTGGCGCTATAGATTTTGATGCAGAAATTGAGTTGCTAAAATCCATCAGGAAAGAATTTTCATCTAAAGAAATAGAATTAAGAGTGGATGCAAATGGCGCATTTAGTCCAAAGAACGCTTTAGATAAATTACAAAGATTATCCGCATTAGAAATTCATTCTATAGAGCAACCTATAAAGCAAGGTCAGGTTCATGAAATGGCAGAATTGTGTTCTAAAACACCTTTGCCAATTGCATTAGATGAAGAATTAATTGGCGTGTATTCTAATGAAAAAAAACAGGAATTATTAGCAACTATTAAACCACAATATATTATTTTAAAACCAAGCTTAATTGGCGGTTTTGCTGGCAGTAAAGAATGGATTAAATTTGCAGAGCATAATAAATGTGATTGGTGGATTACATCTGCTTTAGAAAGTAATATAGGCTTGAGTGCAATTGCGCAATTTACGCATACATTACAAAATCATTTGCCACAAGGATTAGGAACAGGTAGTTTATTTACGAATAATTTTACAAGTCCGTTAGAAGTTAAAAACGGAACCTTACGATACAATCCAGTATTAAATTGGAACTTTAACTTAACTTAATTCTGAACCAATTTCAGAATTTCAGAACAAAAAAAATGAATTATATACAACAAGCTTTTAAAGGAGATAATGAATGGTACCATTGGTTATTTACTATTATTTTAGTGTTTAGTGGATGGCAAATTATCGGTGCAATTCCTTTATTGTTTGTAGCTTTAGTTTATTCAGAAAGTATGACAGCATTTGCAAATGCAGCTGCAGATAATTTTATGAGTTTAGGAATGGATAAAAATTTATTTTTATTTCTGATGCTTTTTATGTTTGCTGTTGGATTGGTTTTTTTATTATTTAGTTTAAAATATATTCATAAAAGGTCAGTAACTTCTCTGGTAACTAGTAGAAAAAAAATTGATTGGAAACGTTTTTGGTTTGGTTTTTTAAGTTGGGGGATTTTAGTAGTGGTATTATCTATTATAGGTATTTATTTAGCTCCAGAAAATTATACGTTTAATTTTAACGCAAAACCTTTTTTCATTTTAGTGGCAATTTCAATACTGATAATTCCTTTACAAACAAGTTTAGAGGAGCTATTATTTAGAGGCTATTTTATGCAAGGAATTGGGGTTTTAGTAAGAAATAAATGGTTTCCTTTAATTATTACATCTGTTTGTTTTGGCTTATTACATGGCGCGAATCCTGAGGTTCAAAAGCTAGGAAGTATAACCATGGTTTTTTATATTGGAACTGGTTTTTTCTATGGAATTACAACTTTAATGGACGAAGGAACAGAGTTAGCATTAGGTTTACATGCAGCAAATAATATGATTGCAGCATTTTTAATAACTACAGATTGGATGGTTTTTCAAACAGATGCACTTTTTATAGATACTTCAGAACCATCTGTAACTTGGGAAATGTTTATACCCGTTTTTGTTTTATATCCTTTGATTTTAGTGCTGTTTTCAAAAAAATACGGGTGGACTAATTGGATAGAGAAACTGACGGGTAAAGTTGAAAAACCCCTAAACTTAAAAGAAAATTATAGCAATCTAGATTAAATTGGAGCAGAATAAATTTCATAAAAATTTTAAATTAAACGGACTCTCTTTTTCATCTGTAGATGAACTACTTGTCCATACAAAAGATTTACCAGGTGAAATCAACCAATTTTTAAAAAGTTGGTTTTCTGTTGATCAAAAGATAACAGTCCAAACTTCTGGCTCTACTGGTGTTCCAAAATTAATTTTATTGAATAAAGATTTTGTTGTGAACTCAGCAAAAGCGACAGGTAGCTATTTTAATCTAAAAGAACATACAACAGCGCTACTGTGCTTGCCTTTAAAATACATTGCCGGTAAATTAATGTTGATTAGAGCGATTACTTTAGGATGGGAATTAGATGTTATTGAATCAAGTTCGAATCCTTTAGAAAAAGTTAATAAACCATATGATTTTTCTGCAATGGTTCCTTTACAACTAGAAAATTCACTTTTTAAATTACATTTAATAAAAAAGTTGATTGTAGGCGGAGGATTAGTTTCAAAAGAATTAGAGTATAAAATTCAGCATCTTTCTACAGCTATTTTTGCTACGTATGGGATGACAGAAACCATCACCCATATAGCTGTAAAAAAGTTAAATAAGCACATGTTATTAAAAGAAGGAGTGAAGAATAATTCTTTCAGTGATAAAAATATAAATTCTCTTAAAGACGCTAGTATTAATGCGTTTTATCAAATACTACCTGATGTAACTATTTATAAGGATAAAAGAGACTGTTTAGTAATAGATGCTCCAAAAGTTTCTGATGAAATCATTTTTACAAATGATGTAGTGCAATTGATTTCTGACAATGAATTTGAGTGGCTAGGACGTTTTGATAATGTAATTAATTCTGGAGGAATTAAATTATATCCAGAAAAAATAGAGGAAAAGTTTTCTAATATAATTATGAATCGTTTTTTTGTTTCAGGAATTCCTGACGAAAAATTAGGTGAAAAATTAGTTTTAATTATTGAGGGAAAAAAACAAGTAATTAAATATAAAAATCTAGGTCTTTCAAAATTCGAAACTCCGAAAAAAGTTTATTTTTTAGAACAGTTTGTGGAAACTGAAACAAAAAAGATACAACGTAAAAAAACATTAGATTTATTAAATTTTGATAATTACTAAAATGTTGATTAGATTATCTATAAAATATTTCAGAGAAATTAATTTTTTAAGGAAATACAATGTGATTTTTAATAATTAAAAAACAAAAAATCACCTATAATCCTAGAATATAAAATACTTCAAACAAAAAATATTTTTATGGATTTTTTGTTATATTTCACCCTAATAAATTATTTATTAGAATCGTTGCTAATGAAATTTATACTAAATATTAGTTTTAATTTTTTATTTAAACTATTATTTTTTTAAAGGAATAAATAGTTAAAAACTCAACAATGTCTTATTTATTAAAAATTATCGGTCTCAAAAAAATGTTGTTTCACAATTTTTAGATTCTATTTTTAATAAATATTTTAAAAATAATACAGGTTATTATATTGTTCATGAATTTTTCCTTACATTTATCATGTTATAGTCGAGTTAGGACTTTAATTAACCCTTTAAATTCATCCCCCAATGAAAAAAGCCCAACAAATTTTCAAGAATTACAAAGCGCAAAAATCACAACAAAATTTTAAAAATTATAATGACCAGAGAATTGAGTTTATCAATATTTCATTTAGGTTAATAATTTTCATGATTAGTTTAGTGTTTTTAATAGAAACAGTCTTTTAATATTTTAATTACAAACTTTTCAATAAAAAATCACAGTAGGATAATAGTTTAAAGATATTATCCCTGCTGCTAATTAAGCTATAATTTAATAGATTACCTTTAATGTAAAGGTTCTATATTCCTTTAATTATTAATAGCAATTTTTTTGTATTATTTTAAAATTTATCTTTCTAAAAACATAAATAAAGTTTTTTTAGTTAAAAATAGTCCACTAAAAGAGTTTGAAAATAGAGAAAATGACACTTTTACTAAAGGTTTTTTAATTTGTATTTTTATTACTAAGACTCTTTACAGGTGAGTCTTATATGTTTATAGTTGTTTTTACACTATTCAGATAATGACAATACTAGTTTACTTAAATTTTTTACTAAAAGAGACTTTAGAAAAAGTTATACATAGAATTATATTTCTATTTTTTAGTAGTTTTTTTTTATTATAAATGGCTAAAGCATAGCTTACATTTCTCTTTTAGAACTAGTTTGTATTTTACCATTATCAGTCTAAAAGGTAGTCATTAGTGTCAATTTTTTGATTTTTTTATAAATTTTAATATTTTTTTCGTATTATAAATTATTAATTCATCTATATCTTTTTGAATTTCATCTATAGAATTGTTGCCTATAACTATAATTAATACTATTTGGATTATTATTATTTTACTTTTGAATCAATCATAATTTGATATTTATGTTGCGTAAAAAGTTAAAAATCTTATTAATTGAAGATGATAAAATTGAAATTATTAAATTAAATAGAACGATTTCTAAAAAATTTAGTGACTACGAAATTTCATTGTCTAAAAATGGAAGTGAAGCTTTAACTATTTTAGATAACAACTTTACGGACATAATATTAATAGATTTAAACACACCAGATACCAACGTTATTGATTTTATATTAACAGTAAAGAACAACCCAAAATTAAAACATATTCCAATAATTATTTTAACAGCTTCTACTAATGATAAACATATTAAAGGATATTATAAACTAGGCATAGCGGGTTACCTTTTAAAATCTTTAAAGTATGAAGATTATGAAATAAAAATTAATACTATATTAAAATATTGGAGTTTAAATGAATTTATATTATAATAAAAAGTGATAGAAAAAGGAATCATACAAAGAGCATTAGAGCGTCAAAAGAAAGCTAGGTCTATCGCTGAGCAAATTTTGGAAAGCAAGTCTTTAGAGCTATATAATACTTCTCAAGAATTAAAAAAAGACAAGAATAAATTAGAGGATCTTTTAGAAGAAAAAAAATCTCAGTTAAAAGGGGTTTTTAAGACTATAAATGACGCTTACTTTGTCATCGACTTAGAGGGTAATGTTTTGAAAATGAATGATGTTGCTAAAGTGTTTTTTGGTTATAATTTGCAAGATGAAGCCATTAACGTTGCCGATGTTATTTACACTAAAGATTATGCTTATGCAATGAACTCATTTGATCAGTTACTTGAATTAGGTCATTATCATGATTATATTGTAAGGATTATCACTAAAAGCAAAGAAATTAAATGGGTGCAAATTAATGCAAGTATTATCTATAATAAGTTTAATAAAGCTGTTGCAGCCCAGGTAATTACAAGAGATATTACTAAACAAAGAGAAGAAAAGATAACACTAGATTTAATTAATAATATTGCGAAATCTATCTTAGGAAAAGAATCAATCACTGAAATTGGTTGGTTAATTTCTAATAGCATTGCTAATTATTTAGGAACCAATGATTGTGTAATTTATTTAGTTAATGAATCAACAAGTACTTTAGAACAAATAGCTGTTTTTGATAATAAATTATCTGGAAATAGAGGGATCATAAATAAATTGATATTACCAATAGGAGAGGGGATTGTTGGTTATGTTTCTAAAACTGGAAAAAGTGAAATTATAAGTGATACAAGCAAAGATAAAAGATACATTGTAGACGATGCAATTAGATTTTCAGAAATTGCTATTCCAATTATGAGTAATGGCCAAGTAATTGGTGTTATTGATGCAGAACATAAAGAGAAAGACTACTTTAAAAAAGAGCATATAAATACGCTAGAAAGTATTGCTAATTTAGTTGTATTACAATTTAAAAGTGCTCTTAACTTAAGAGAGCTAAAAAAGGTTGAGATTAAAAACAGAGAACTTTTAAAAAAATTAAAAAAAAGTAATGAAGAATTACAAGAATATGCACACATAGTTTCACATGACTTAAAATCGCCATTAAGAAGTATTGCCGCTCTAACATCATGGATAAAAACAGACAATATAGCTGCATTTGACAAGTCAAGTCTCCAGAACTTTAAGGATCTAGAGATAACACTAGAGACAATGGATAACTTAATCTCAGATGTTTTAAAATATGCTAGTTTAGATGCAAAGGTTTTAGAAGATAAACCCGTAAAATTAGACTCTTTAATAAGAAATTTAATTAATGTTTTATATGTACCCGAAAATATTTCAATAAATATTTTAAATAAACTACCAATCATTAAAGGTGATAAAATAAAGTTTCAACAACTATTTCAAAATTTAATTGGTAATGCAATTAAGTTTAGCAATAAAGAAAAAGGATTTATAAATATTGATGTAGAAGATTACAATTCTTTCTACAAATTCTCAATTAAAGATAATGGTATTGGTATTCGAAAAAAACACTTTAAAAGTATCTTTAAAATTTTTCAATCATTAGAAAAAGCAAAAAATTCTTCTGGAATTGGATTATCAATAGTTAAAAAAATTGTAGATATTTATGATGGCGAAATATGGCTTGAATCTAAAATAGAAATAGGAACCACTTTTTATTTTACAATTAAAAAA
>LAQA01000048.1:20271-20441 GCA_000981625.1 Flavobacteriaceae bacterium ASP10-09a | reverse complement strand
GTTTTGGTAGATACTGCTTATTTAACGACGGTTACTGATAGAGAAATTAAATCTGGAACAGCAGAAATCATAAAATATGGCATTACTTATGATGTTAAACTTTTTAATGAGATTAAAGACAATAAAGATTTAAAAATCAACGATCTAATTTTTAGATCTGTAGAAATAAA
>LAQA01000048.1:19754-19976 GCA_000981625.1 Flavobacteriaceae bacterium ASP10-09a | reverse complement strand
CTTTTAAACGATTATGAGGACTTTAAATTAGATTGCAGAGTTTCTGAAGCTTTAATTATTGAAAGTATGAATTTTTATAATTCTTAAAAAAAGTATATTCGTAAAAAATCCTATTGCTTTAAAAGCAATAGGATTTTTTTATTGGGAAGAGAATTTATATTCTCTATATTTTCTTCACTTTTACTGCATTCATTCCACGCATTCCTTTTTCTAGTTCAAAAG
>LAQA01000048.1:9687-19464 GCA_000981625.1 Flavobacteriaceae bacterium ASP10-09a | reverse complement strand
TCCATTTTCTTTTGCTTATCTAAACGTTTTTTTAAACGTTTCTTTTCTTTTTCACTTTTACTAAATGTCTGTTGCGATTTTGCCATTAAAAATATAAGAGTTTTAAATTATTGTTTCTGATAAGATAAAATACCTAACTGAAAATTCAAAACCAAACTAACGCTAACTAGTGTAATTACTGGAGTGTATTCTGTCTTATAGTGCAAAGATACTATTTATTCATTAATTATTCTTCATTGTAGTGCCATAGATGTTAAAAAATCATTAAATATTAGTAAAGCAACAACTATTAATAGTATTACTATTACATTTGCAATAGAATAAAAAAGTATGAAGAAATTATTATCTGTATTAAAAATATCTGTTCCTGATAAAATCTTTATCAAAGATCCAGAGACCTCAGAATTAGGAAAAAGAATTATTGAGCAAAGTATTATATTGATATACGAAATTGGCTTTGATAATTTTACTTTTAAAAAATTAGGAACAAAAATTGGCTCTAATGAAAGTTCTATTTATCGCTATTTCGAGAGTAAACACAAACTACTTCTTTATCTCTCTTCTTGGTATTGGGCTTGGTTAGAATACCAATTAGTCATAGAAACTTTTAGTATTTCGAATCATTTAGAGAAATTAGAAAAAGCTGTTACCATTGCGACAAGAACAGTCGAAGAGGACAATAATTTTGCTCATATTAATGAGACTCTATTATACAAAATTATTGTAAACGAAAGCTCTAAATCCTTCTTAACCAAAGAAGTAGACAAAGAAAATAAAGAAGGGTATTTTGAAGTTTATAAGAGGCTAATTACTAGAATTAGTGAAATGATTTTAAATGTAAAAAAAGATTATTCTTATTCATTAAGCCTAGCGAGTACGATTATTGAAGGTGGTTTACATCAGCATTACCTTAGTGAACATTTTCCCTCAATAACAAATTGTAATAAGGAAAAAACACCGTGCAGTTTTTTTGTTGATTTAGTTAATAATACTTTAAAATAAGAATGAATCAAAAACAATTAACTCCTTGGCAACGGTTTTTAGGATTACTGGAATTAGAAAAAACAGATATTTTTCAAATATTTTATTATGCAATTTTTGGCGGAGTTGTAGCACTTTCTTTACCGCTAGGTATTCAGGCAATTATTAATTTAATACAAGGTGCTCAAATCTCTACATCATGGGTGGTTTTGGTTGTTGTAGTTACAATTGGTGTTATTTTTTCTGGAGCATTACAACTAATGCAATTAAGAATTATAGAAACCATTCAGCAAAGAATTTTCACAAGAGCTTCATTTGAACTTAGTTACAGGTTTCCAAAAATTAAAATGACTGAACTACGCAATTATTATCCTCCAGAATTAGCAAATAGATTTTTTGATACACTAACAATTCAAAAAGGATTATCGAAAATATTAATTGATGTACCAACCGCATTATTACAAATTATTTTTGCGTTATTATTGCTCTCATTTTACCATCCTTTTTTTATCATTTTTGGAATTCTATTGTTAGCATTAATTTACATCGTTTTTAAATTTACAGCTCAAAGAGGCTTGCTAACAAGTTTAGAGGAATCTAAAAACAAATATAAGGTTGCACATTGGATTCAGGAAGTTGCTAGAACTGTAGTAAGTTTTAAGCTTTCTGGAAACACCAATTTAGCCTTATCAAAAAACGATGATTTAGTAAGTAAATACTTAGAAGCTAGAGAAAATCATTTTAAGGTGCTTATTTTACAATTTACACAAATGATTGGTTTTAAGGTAATTGTAACCGCAAGCTTATTGTTAATTGGTGGGGTTTTAGTGCTAAATCAAGAAATGAATATAGGGCAATTTGTTGCCGCAGAAATTATTATTCTTTTGGTAATTCAGTCTGTAGAAAAATTAATAATTGGTTTAGAATCATTTTATGATGTACTTACATCAATAGAAAAAATCGGACAAGTTGTTGATAAAGAATTAGAACAACAAGAAGGAGATAGACCTTTATTTAAAGATGGTTTAACTGTTGAATTAGAAGATGTTTCTTATGGAGTAGAAAATAGAGAAAAACATATTCTTGAAAATATATCTTTAAACTTAGATCCTAAAAGTAGAATTTTAGTAATCGGTGAAAGTGGGGCAGGAAAATCTACCTTATTACGATTAATTTCAGGAATAATAGAACCAACTTCAGGGTATATATATGTCAATAATTTATCTCTAAGCAGTCTAAATTTAAATCATTACCGCTCTCAATTAGGTTTATCTCTTTCTGATGAAACTCCCTTTGAAGGCAGTATAAGAGATAACTTAGTTTTTGGTAATAAAAACATCAAAGATGATATTATTTATGAGACGTTATATATTGTAGGATTAACTCAATTCTTAAAAGAACAATCCAATGGTTTAGAAACCGTCTTGTATCCTGAAGGAAAACAAATGTCTTATACCATTGCTAAAAAGATAATTTTAGCAAGAGCAATTATTAAACAACCAAAAATTCTGATTTTAGAAGATCCTTTAGATCAATTCAATCTTAATGAGACAGTAAAAATAATCAGCTACTTAACAGATCCTCAAAGACCTTGGGCTTTAATTGTTGTCAGCAGTAAAAAAAGTTGGAAAACAAAATGTACTCAAATAATTACTTTACAAAAAGGAAAAATTAAATCTATAAATTAAAAAGATGTTAAATATTTCTAACAATCAGTTACATAAAAAAGTAGATTTAAGTCAGTTTAAATCTGGAAAAAATATTTTTAATAAAGAGTATTACAAAGCATTTAATAAGTTTCTAATAGTATTTGCAGTTCTTGGATTTATTGCCTTGTTTGTTCCATGGACTCAAAACATTACAGGTAAAGGCATAGTAACTACCCTAACTCCGGCACAAAGACCTCAATCGATTCAATCTCAGATTCCTGGAAGAATTGAACAATGGTTTGTAAAAGAAGGTGATTATGTGAAAAAAGGAGACACAGTACTTAGAATATCGGAAGTTAAAAGCGATTATTTTGATAATAAATTAATAGAAAGAACCAATGAACAAATTAACGCAAAGGTTTCTTCCGTAAATGCATATCAGTTTAAAGTTGAAGCTTTAGATAGACAAATATCAGCCTTAAAAGAAGAAGAAAAGTTGAAATTAGAACAAGCTCAAAATAAATTTTTACAAGCTAAATTAAAAGTAAAAAGCGATAGTATAGATTTTGAAGCAGCAAAAACAAATATAAAAATTGCTGAAAGACAATTTAACAGAATACAAACTTTACAAACTGAAGGATTAAAAGCAGTAAAAGATGTTGAAGAAAAACGCTTAAAACTACAAGCAACACAAGCAAAAATAATATCACAAGAAAATAAATTATTAGCAACAAAAAATGAAGTTATAAATGCTAAAGTTGAAATTTTTAGAATAAAAGCAAGTTATACTGATAAAGTTTCAAAAGCAGAAAGTAATAAATTTACAGCTCAATCTAGTGGCTTTGATGCCAAAGCTCAAGTCTCTAAATTAGAAATTAGTAACAGTAATTATAAAGTTAGAAACAGTCTTTTATATATTACTGCTCCACAGAATGGTTTTATAAATAAAGCTATAAAAGGTGGAATTGGAGGCACCTTTAAAGAAGGCGAAGGTTTAGTTGGAATTATGCCAGCGAAATATGATTTGGCAGTAGAAACTTTTGTGAGACCCATAGATTTGCCCCTTTTACATATTGATGAAAAAGTGCGTGTACAATTTGATGGTTGGCCAGCAATAGTCTTTTCTGGTTGGCCTAATGTCTCTTATGGAACTTATGGTGCAAAAGTGGTTGCTATAGAAAACTTTATTTCTGATAATGGAAAATATAGAGTTTTATTAGCTCCTGATGAGACAGATCATACTTGGCCAAAAGCCATTCGAGTTGGCTCTGGAGCAAAAACAATTGCACTTTTAGAAGATGTACCTATATGGTTTGAACTGTGGAGACAATTAAACAGCTTCCCTCCTAACTATTATCAGCCAGATAATTCTGTCAAAGGAAATTCAAAAAAGAAATAAAAAGATATTTAAACTTTAGGTTTTAAAACATGAAAAAATATATTTTAATTTTGTTTTTATTACTATTTACAAAACTTTGGTCTCAAGAAAAAGCTGAGTCAGTAATGACTTTATCAGAATATCTAGGATATGTAAAAACCTACCATCCAATTGTAAAACAAGCAAATCTTATCATCAATAATAGTGAAGCAAAATTATTAAAAGCAAGAGGTGCTTTTGATCCAAAAATTGAAGTTGACTTTGATAAAAAAGAATTTAAAAATAAAGAATATTATAATAACCTAAATAGCACTTTTAAAATCCCAACCTATTATGGATTAGAATTTAAAGCAAATTTCGAAAATAATGAAGGACTTTATTTGAATCCTGAAAATAGAGTTCCAACCGATGGCTTGTATGCGGCAGGAGTCTCTGCTTCATTGTTAAAAGGGCTTTTAATGAACAAAAGAATGGCTTCTTTAAAACAAGCAAAATTATTTATCAATCAAGCACAAGAAGATCAACTAATATTAGTGAATGAAATTTTATACAATGCCTCTTTGTCTTATTTTAATTGGTTAAAAACATATAATGAAAAAAGAGTTTATAAAGATTTTTTAAAGAACGCTAAAATTCGCTTTAAGGGAACTAAAAGAGCTTTTTTAGAAGGGGAAAAACCAGCTATTGATACACTAGAGTTAGTTATTACGCTAAATATCAGAAAGTTGAATTTAGAAAAAGCACGTATTAAATTGGTAAAAACTTCATTAGAGTTGTCTAACTTTTTATGGTTGACTGATAATACACCAGTTGAACTGCAGGCACAAATAATTCCTGATGTAAAAACATTACAGAATGTAGACAAAACCTTTAATATTACTTTATTTAAAAATAAAAAATTTGAGATTAATAATCACCCAAAAATAAAATCTTTAGAGTTTAAGATACAAAGCTTAAAAATTGATAGAAAGCTTAAAATGAATAACTTATTACCAATATTAGATGTTCAATATAATTTTTTAACACAAACTCCAAGGAAAGCAAACTCTTTAAATATAGAAAATTATAAGGCTGGAATCAATTTTAAGTTACCACTATTTCTAAGAAAAGAAAGAGGAGATTTTAAATTGGCGAAAATAAAGTTACAAGCAGCTACCTATGAGAATGAAGTTGCTAAAATTACAATCAAAAATAAAGTAAGTGCTTTACAACAAGAGCTCACTTCTTTTGAGATACAAAATAATTATATAACCAATATTATTACAGACTATAATACTTTATTAAAAGCTGAAGAGCGAAAATTCTTTTTAGGTGAAAGTTCTTTGTTTTTAGTAAATTATAGGGAATCTAAATTAATAGAAACCAAGTTAAAAGCCATTGTTCTAGAAAATTCGTTCTTTAAAACTAAAGCTAATTTATTTAAAGCTGCAGTAATTTCTATGAATAAGTAATAAAATTAAATATTTATTTTAGATACATTATTTTTTAACAAATTAAAAAGGTTCAAACTACTACAATTCATTATTTTACAGAAAAATTTCACATATGAAACAACTAATTTTACTCTTTACGTTATTTTCGATTTCTATATATGGTCAAAACAATCCTCGTTGGATGAGACATTCTGCTATTTCACCAGATGGAAAACAAATTATATTTACCTATAAAGGTGATATCTATAAAGTAAACTCAAACGGAGGAAACGCACAACAACTCACCTATCATAGTGCACACGATTACAAAGCTGTTTGGAACAAAGATGGTTCTAAAATTGCTTTTGCATCCAATAGATATGGTAATTTTGATATCTATGTGATGAATTCAAATGGTGGTCAAGCAACTAGATTAACTTTTCACTCTAATGATGAACATCCCTATTCCTTTTCTAAAAATGATAAAGAAGTTGTTTTTGGGGCGATAAGACAAGATGCTGCAAAGCATAGACAATATCCTCATGGTTCACAATCAGAATTATATAGTGTTCCTGTGAAAACTGGAAAAGTGAGTCAATTATTAACAATTCCTGCTGAAGAAATTAAATTCTCTAAGGATGGAAAAACAATGATTTATCAAGATAAAAAAGGGGGTGAAAATGAATGGAGAAAACATCATACATCATCTATAACTAGAGATCTTTGGACATACAATACAGTAACTACTAAACATACAATGATTACTTCTAATAAAGCAGAAGATAGACAGCCTGTATTTAGTGAGGATGAAAAAAGCATTTACTTTTTAAGTGAAAGAAGCGGTACTTTTAATGTACATAAGTTGTCTTTGGAAAACCCAAATAAAGTTGAGCAATTAACTAAATTTAAGTTACATCCAATTCGTTTTTTAAGTATGGGAAATGGTATTCTTTCTTTCGGATTTGATGGTGAATTGTACACAATGCATGAAGGTGAAAAACCTAAAAAAGTAAACGTTAATATCCTTACTCAGGATAAAGAAAATATAGATAAATTTATTTCTATAAATGGAGGTATTAATGAAATGTCTATTTCACCAAATGGTAAAGAAATTGCTTTTATTGCTAGAGGGGAAGTTTTTGTAACCTCTGTAGATAAATCATTCACAAAAAGAATAACAAATACACCAGAAAGAGAACGTTTTGTTTCTTGGGGACCTAAAGGTAAATCAATAATTTATAGCAGTGAACGAAATGGAAAATGGACCGTTTTTAAAACTGAAAAAACAAGAAAAGAAGAACCTTTCTTTTATGCTGCTACACTATTAAAAGAAGAACATTTAATAGATAACAAGCTAGATAATTACTTAGCACAATATTCTCCTGATGGTAAAAAGATAGCATTTATTGAAGGTAGAAGAACGTTGAAAGTAATTGATGTAAAATCTAAAAAAGAAGTAACCCTTTTAACTCCAAAAGATTTATTTCACATGAGCGATGGAGACAAGTATTTTACTTGGAGTCCAGATAGCAAATGGCTTTTGGTCGATTGGAGTAAAACACTAAGCAATAGTGAAGTTTTATTGATGGCTGCAGATGGTTCTAAAAGAGTAAATTTAAATGAAAGTGGCTATTATGATTCTTCTCCTAAATGGGTCAATAATGGTAAACAAATGATATGGTTTAGTAATCGAAACGGATTAAAATCTTACGCTACAAGTGGTCGCTCTCAAAGTGATGTATATAGTATGTCTTTTGCACAAGATGCTTGGGATGAATTTAATTTAAGTGATGAAGATTACAAATTAATGAAAGCGATTAAAGAGGTAGAAAAAAAGAATAAAGAAAAGGCTGAAAAAGAGAAAAATAAAGCAGCTAAAAAAGAAACAGACACCCTGAATAAAGACAAGAAAAAAGACATAAAACTGCTCACTTTTGATTGGGATAACATGAAGGAAAGAACGAAAAGATTAACGATTCATTCATCTAGATTAGGAGATGCTGTACTTTCTAAAAAAGGAGATAAATTGTATTATTTAGCAAGTTTTGAAGGGAAGTCTAACCTTTGGAGTACAGATTTACGTACCAAAGAAACTAAAATGTTAATGAAATTAGATACTGGTTTTGGTAACTTAGAATGGGATGCTAAAATGAAAAACCTGTATCTTTTAAGTGGTGGAAAGATTACTAAATTAAATCCAGAAACAGCAAAAAGTAAAGGGGTAGTAATAAAAGGAGAAATTGAATTAGACGCATATGCAGAAAGAGAAGCAATGTTCGATCATGTTTGGATTCGTACAAATGCTATTTTTTATCATCCTGATTTTCACGGAATCAACTGGGGCAAGATGAAAAAAGAATACCAAAAATACTTACCTTATATAAGTAATGCATACGAATTTTCTGAAATGTTATCAGAAATGTTGGGAGAATTAAATGTTTCTCATGCGGGTTCTGGATATAGAGGCAGTGAACTTTCTAATGCAGATGCAACAGCTTCTTTAGGAATTCTTATGAGTTATAAGTATAAGAAAGATGGTATACTTATCGACGAAATAATTAAAGGCGGACCTTTAGACAAAGCTAAGTTTAAAGTTTCATCCGGAATGATTATTACAAAAATTGATGGTATAAATGTTAAGAAAAACCAAGATGTAGCAAAATACTTTAACAGGAAGTCAGGTAAATTTATGCTGTTGAATGTTTTAAATCCTGCAACGAAAAAGACACAAACAATAACTGTAAAGCCTATTTCTTTAGGTGCCGAGAATCGGTTATTATACAGAAGATGGGTTAAAATAAATGAAAAAGAAGTAGAAAAATTAAGTAACGGAACATTAGGGTATGTTCATATTCCTGGAATGGGAGATGGTCCATATAGAAGTATTTATCAAGATATGATGGGTAAGTATTTCGAGAAAAAAGGTGTAATTATAGACACTCGTTTTAATGGTGGTGGAGATTTAGTTGCAGATTTAGCCATGTTTTTTACAGGAGTTCCTTTTATAACCTATGCCACAGAAGCAAAAGTGGTTGGTGGTGAACCAACTTCTCGTTGGACAAAACCTACTTTATCTATTTTTAATGAAAGTATGTATTCTGACGGACATTGTTATGCTTCTGGTTATACAGATTTAAAAATCGGAAAAACAGTCGGAATGCCTGTTCCTGGAACTTGTAGTTTTGCAGGATGGGAAAGTTTACCAAATGGTTCTTATTGGGGTGTTGTGCCTGTAAGTGCTAAAAACAAAGCAGGCGAATGGATGGAAAATAACCAAACAGAACCTTTAATTAAAGTTAAAAATATGCCAGGAAAAATAGATAATGGAATTGATGAACAACTTTTACGTTCGATAAAAGAGCTACTGAAAGATGTAAAGTAAATCTTTGATTTTAAAATTCTCAAAAGCGAAGTTAAATACTTCGCTTTTTTTATTCGAATTTTTTAAAGAGATCTACTTTAATTTTAGGAAGCTCCAAAGAAAACCTAACAGCAACAACTCTTATAATTACAACGACTAATGCCGAAATTATAAAATTTATATTTTCCTCAATATTAAAATGATTTAATATTAAATACATAACTCCACCTGCTAGACAAGCAGAAGCATATATTTCTTTTTCAAAAATTAATGGAACTCTATTTGTTAGTACGTCGCGAAGAACACCGCCAAAGACAGCAGAAATCATTCCCATGATCACTGCAACTAATGGGTGTAATTCGAAAGAAAGCCCTTTTTGTAAACCTAGCAAAGTAAAAACACTAACACCAATGGTATCAAACAAAAACATTGTTTTACTTAAATAGGCAATTTTACTTTTAACAAGAAAAGTAAAAATTACAGCCGAAAAAATAGTGTATAAATAGTTTAAATCTCCAATCCAGTTTATAGGGTGTGCATTTATTAAAATATCACGTAACATTCCACCACCAACAGCTGTTACAAAAGCTATTATAATAACACCGAATATATCAAACTTTTTATCTAAAGCAACCAATGCACCACTAATAGCGAAGGCAAAGGTTCCCAAAATATCTATCAAATAAATAATATCCATTGATATAAATTTAATTACCGAATGTGTTAAACAGTCTGAGGTTAAATATTAAAAAAGTAATACATAACACTTAAATTTTGTTAGACAGTAACTTCAGAAAACTTAATATTTAATTCTTTCTGAATTTCATGAATTCTTACGATTTCTGAAGGCAAAATAAAAGCAATTGAAACACCTGTTTTTCCAGCTCTAGCTGTTCTTCCACTTCTGTGTGTGTAGTATTCTAATTGTTCAGGTAATTGATGATGTATTACAAATTCTAAACCACTTACATCAATTCCACGCGCTGAAACATCTGT
>LAQA01000048.1:0-9640 GCA_000981625.1 Flavobacteriaceae bacterium ASP10-09a | reverse complement strand
AGAAAAACCTTCTTCAATTAAGTATGTCGCTAAATTTTGTGCACCTGCCTTAGTTCTACAAAAAATAATTCCTCTTTGATCTTGTCTTTTTTCTAAAAAAGAAACAATATCATTTGTCTTTTCTTTTAAGCTCGTCTTTGCGAAATGATGACGAATATTTGAATTAACTAAAGAACTTCTATTAATTTCAACTCTTGGAGCATTAGAAGCCATATATGTTTTTACAATTCTTTTTATTTCTTCTGGCATAGTTGCTGAAAACAACCACGTCTTTCTGTCAGTTTCAGTTGTAAACTTTAAGATTCTATTTAAATCTTGTTTAAAACCCATACTTAGCATTTCATCAGCTTCATCTAAAATTACCGTTTTTACGTGGCTAATATCTACATTTCCTCTTTCTATCAAATCAATTAATCGACCGGGAGTTGCCACAACGATGTGAGTCGTTCTTTTAAGATTGTTCATTTGACGGTCAATCTTTTCTCCTCCAAAGACAGCTTCTATAAAAATTTTATCTTCAGTATATTTCGTAAATTTAAATAATTGCTTTTTAATTTGCTGCACGAGCTCTCTAGTAGGTGATAAAATTAACGCTTGAATATTATCTGAACTAGCATCAATATGATGTAAAACAGGCAACCCAAAAGCAGCCGTTTTACCTGTGCCAGTTTGAGCTAACCCAATAAAATCAGTTGGAGATTCCAATAAAATAGGTATCGCCTTCTCTTGAATTTCTGAAGGTGTAGAAATCCCTAATTCGTTAATCGCTTGTATATAATCTTTATGAATTCCTAAGGAAGAAAAAGTTAACATTTTGTATCTAAATTTTGTGCAAAGATACTTTTATTTAGTAGGTTGTAATACTTTTAAAACATTTTCTCTAATTCTTGCAGGCTTAAAGGTTTTTGAATCTAACATTGCCCAAATTGTTTTTGCTTTTACCAATAAAACATCCTTTTTATAGAACTCCATTAACCGAACTGAAGTAATCCCTTTGGTCTCTCCTACCCACGTTTTTACAATAATCTCGTCACCTAAACTTGCTTGCTTTAAATAATCTATTTCATGCCTGATTACAACCCAAACATATTCAGGGAAAGGGCTATCTTTTGTGAGATAGGTCCAATGTGTAGTTGCAATCTTATCCATCCATTTTACATAGACCAAATTATTTACATGATGTAAGTTGTCTATATCTTCAGTAGAAACTGTAATAGTTAATGTAAAAGCGTCTTCCATATTTACGAATTTTAGCAAACATAAAAATTTTAACATACCTATAAAAATTATTGATGACAGATTTATAAAAAACTTCATATTTATGATGATATTTGCGGAATCTTATGACAGAATTAGCAAACGATTTAGGTACACAAAAGATTAGTAAATTGCTTATAAAGCAGGCAGTTCCTGCTACAATTGGAATTCTTGTGATGTCTTTAAATATGATTGTTGATACCATTTTTGTGGGGCAATGGATTGGTGTTTTAGCCATTGCAGCTATTACAGTTGTATTACCAATTGCTTTTCTAATTTCTTCTATTGGAATGGGAATTGGAATTGGAGGAAGCTCAATAATATCGAGAGCACTAGGAGCTAAAAACGCTGAAAAAGCTTTTCTGACTTTTGGTAATCAAATTTCTTTAACCGTAATTTTAGCAATTCTTTTTGTAACTCTTGGAAATATTTATAGCGTACCCATCCTAAATCTATTTGGTGCAAAAGGAAACATCTTACCAATCGCTTCAGAGTATTTTGGTGTCATTATTTATGGTGTTCCTTTTTTAGCTTTTGCAATGATGGGTAATCCAACAATTAGAGCAGAAGGTAAACCGAAATTTGCGATGTATGCAATGATGGTTCCTTCAGTTTTAAATATTGTTTTAGATATTGTTTTTATCAAAGTTTTTGATTGGGGAATGTGGGGAGCAGGTTTAGCAACTTCATTATCGTATGCAAGTTGTGGATTGTATATTTTACACTTCTTTTTATCATCTAAGAGTGAATTAAAAATTATACCTAAAAACTTTAAATTAGATTTTAAAATTGTTAGAGAAATAGTTGAATTAGGAGGCGTCTCTATAGTGCGACAAGGAGCAATTAGTATTTTAATGATTGTTTTAAATTTTTCGCTTTTTAAATATGGTGGAGAAATTTCGATTGCAATTTATGGTATTATCAATAGAGTTATGATGTTTGCATTATCCCCTGTATTAGGCGTTTCGCAAGGGTTTTTACCTGTTGCAGGTTTTAATATTGGTGCTCAAAAAAATGAAAGAGTTAAAGAAACAATTAAAAAAGCTATTTGGTTTGGCTCCGTTTTAGGAACTATTGTTTTTATTGGAGTTTTATTTTTTAAAGAAGAAGTTATTTGGATTTTCACGAATGATGCTACTTTATTAGCCGAAACTCCAAACGCAATGTTTATTGTATTTTTGGCAACACCTATTGTGACGATGCAATTAATTGGTTCTGCCTATTTCCAAGCGGCAGGAAAAGCTATGCCTGCTTTATTTTTAACACTATTAAAACAAGGGTTTTTATTAATACCCTTAGCATATATTTTACCTAAATATTATGGTATCAGTGGTGTTTGGTGGTCTTTCCCTATTGCTGATATTCTATCAACTATTATTACTGTTTGGATCTTAAAGCGTGAAGTTGATAAGAATTTAAAATAATGTGGTTGACGTTTAGCAAAATAAAATTTTAATCCTAAATTATAGATTCTCCATTTAAATTAGTAGTTAAAATATCACTAAACAAATTAAAAAATGGGCGTAATGCTTTATAACTTTTATTGACTTCTTCTACAAAATTAGGTGACATTACTTCGGCATCTGTAAAACTTTTAGATGCAATAAATCCTTTTTTACGTAATAAATTTACATCAGGATGTTCTTTATCAAAACCTCTTGGAGCTGTTTTTAATTCAGAAAAACTTTCAAATTCTTCTCCAAAATGCTTTTTATAATTTTTATCTTTTAAAATGCCTTTTATTTCTGATGCATCTAATACTATTTCTTTTCTAATTCTGAATAAATCTTCTTTATTAGGTTCCCAAAATCCACCAGCTAAAAAAGATTCTCCTGGTCTAATCCTTAAAAAATAACTTGCTCTTAATTCTTTTCCTAATCTAGAAAATGAGTTTGCAAAATGAGCTTTATAAGGTGTTTTATCTTTAGAGAATCGAACATCTCTATAAATACGCATCATTTTAGATTTTTCAATTTCATCATGCTTTTGTAAATTTGCATTAATTTCTGCAAAAACCTCTTTTGCATTTTGTTGCGCTTTTAAATACGTTTCTTTATGGTCTGCAAACCAATCTCTATTATTGTTTTTTTGTAAATTTTGAAGGTATTTAAATGTTGATTTTTCGAATTGCATTTTATTGGTATTTTAAAAGTTCAATTTACAAAATAGATTTGTAACTTCGAATTTGAAATGCACCAAAAAACAAAAGACATCCAGAAAAGATATGATGGTTTTTTACAAACAAATTGTTTGTGGAAAAATGACGCTATGTATAATCTAAATCAATTTAAAATTGAATCTAAATCTACAGAAATTGATGTAGAAATAAATGAAAAATTACGACTTGGAAAATATATTGAACGGTTAGTATCCTTTCAATTAGAGCAAGAAGAGTCTATTTCTATCATCTGTGAAAACATCCAAATACAGAGAGATAGAATCACTTTAGGAGAATTAGATTGTATCATTTTAAAGAAAGAAGAACCCATTCATTTAGAAGTTATCTATAAGTTTTATTTGTATGATAACTCTGTAGGAGAGACAGAAATTTACCATTTTATTGGACCAAACAGAAAAGATTCTTTGGTTGAAAAACTGAATAAACTAAAAGATAAGCAACTACCACTTCTCTTTTCTAAAGAATGTATTGAATACTTAAAGTCTATCAATTTAAACGTTAATAAAGTAACACAACAAGTCTATTTCAAAGGACAATTATTTATCCCCTTTTCTAATAAAAATATTCAATTATCAGTATTAAATCAAGATGCTATTTGTGGGTTTTACATCCATCAAAATGAACTGAATCATTTTAAAGATTGTGACTTTTATATTCCTTCAAAAAAAGATTGGATCATCACTCCACATATAAATGTAGATTGGTTAAATTTTGAAGATTATAAAGGAGTCTCAAAGGAATATTTAGCGCGAGAATTTTCTCCTCTTTGTTGGATGAAACTCCCAAACGGAAAAATTAAAAAGTTTTTTTATGTTTGGTGGACATAAAAAAAGGAACTCAAGTTGAGTTCCTTTTTTATTATAATCTAATAACTAATTTTTAGTCATTGTCCTTTTTCTTATCATCGTTAGAAGCTTTATTCCAAACTTTAATTTCGTCCTTTGCCTTTACGCCTTCTAAAATTTCCACATTTACTCCGTCTGAAGTACCCAATTTTAGTGTTTTCTTTTCAAAATTACCGTCAGCCATTTTTACTTCAACATATGGTTTTTCTGTCTTTTTGTCAAATTTCAATAATGCTTCTTTTATTGATAAGACACTGTCTTTTCTCTCCAAGACAATATCCGCATTTGCACTATAACCAGCTCTTATAAAAAATTTATCATCTAAAGAAACATCTGCTTTAATTTTAAACTGAACTGCTCCATTTTCTTCTGTTCCTTTTGGTGCAATAAAGTTTAACCTGGCTGGAAATTTTTTTCCTTCAATTGCTCCAATTGAAACTTCAATATCACTGCCACTGATTAATTTTCCTACTTCAGATTCATCAACTTTTCCTTCAAAAATCATTTTACTCATGTCTGCAATAGATGCAATTGTTGTTCCTGCATTAAAGTTATTAGACTGAATTACTTGATCTCCTTCTTTGACCGGAATTTCTAAAATCGTACCAGACATTTGTGCTAGAATATTAGTGTTCGCTGAAGCTCCAGAACCAGATGATCCTTTTTTAATGATTAAATAATCATTTTTCGCATTCTTTAAATCTTGTTTTGCTTGGTCATAAGTTAGTTCTATCCCTTCATAAGCTGCTCTAGAAATTACTCCTTTTTCGAACAAGCTTTTATTTCTTTTATAAGAAACACTAGCATTACTAAGACGAATTAAAATATTATCGACTCTTCCTTTAGCACTAATTAAGGATTGTTCATTCGGAACCACTCTTACAGTTGCAATTAAATCTCCTTTTTTTACTTTTTCACCTTCTAACATCAATATTTTATCAATTATACCAGTAATTTGTGGTTTGATTTCAATTTCTTCTAGCGGTGTAACTTTGCCTGTTGCTACCGTTTTTTTAATAATTGTAGTTCTAAAAGGTGTTTCTGTTTCATACTCAAGAATATCCTTTTTATTCTTTTTACCAAACCAAATTAATGCGGCAATAAATAATGCTGCTATAACTATTAAAATAATTTTTGCTCTTTTACTCATAATTTGTTAATTTATTTTATTCTTCTCTTAATGCTTCTATTGGTTTTACTACTGTTGCCATATGGGCAGGAATTAATCCTATTAATGTACCTAAAATTACTAAAGTTACAAATGCTATTAATATAATTGGAATGTCTACTGTTGGGTTTACCAAAGCGGCATCTTCTCCTTGTCCAAATTTCCAATCAATAAAAAATAAGACCAAGGCACCAAATATAATTCCTAGCATACCAGCAACTGTCGTTAAAAAGACAGATTCTAAAATTATTTGCTGCCTTATACTTTTTGGAGTTGCGCCTAATGCCCTTCTAATTCCGATTTCTTTTGTTCTTTCTTTTACAGTAATCAATAAAATATTTCCAATTGCAAACACACCAGCAATTAAAGTTGCAATACCCACAAACCAAGTAAGAAATTGCATACCTGTTAAGAAACCTGTGACTTTGCCTATTTCTTTACCTAAATTAACACTCCCAAAAGCCCTCTCATCATCGGGATGTACTTTATGTAAGTTCTTTAATGTTAAAAGAATATCTTTTTCCATTTGTTCAATGTTCGTTCCTTCATGGGCAGTAATCATCATCCAATCTATTTTATTGGCTGTATTGTATACTTTTTTATAGGTTGAAAAAGGAATATAGGCAGTATCTCCATCAAAATCTATTGTATTAGAAGGTTCGTAAACGCCAATAACTTTATAATTTATAGCATTAATTTTAATGTACTCACCTATTGGCATTACATTTTTATCAAACAACCGTTTGTACATGTCTTCAGAAATAACAGCAACTTTAGCAATAGATAAAATGTCGTTTTTATTTAAAAAACGCCCATAAATTAACTTCTTTTTCTGAATTTGATCTAATACAGGATAGTCACCACTAACCTTAAAATCTCCAGATTTAAAATTGTGAACAACCAAATTATTCGTTTGATTTCTAGGAGCTAATAATCTAATTTCTTTTGAATATTCTGATTTTAAAGACTCAATATCATTTGTATTTAAGCTAAATCTCCTTCCTTTTTGAAAACCCTTAAATGGGGTATCTGTAGACTGTGTCCAAACAAAAACACTATTGGTTGCAAAATTGCCAAAGAGTTTGTTAAAACCATTCTCCATACCTCTAGCAGCTCCCAATAAAACTACCAATAAGAAGATTCCCCATAAAACCCCAATAATGGTAATTATAGTTCTTACTTTATTTTTACGAATACTTCCGTAAATTTCCTGCCAAGTATCTGAATCGAATAAAAACTTCATAATTAATCTGCTCTTAATGCTACAATCGGTTTAATATTCGCTGCTCTTTTTGCTGGCACATATCCAGCAATTAAACCTGATAAAACTAAAACAATAGTGGCTCCAATTACTATTCCTGGACTTACACTTGGGTCTTTAATAAAATAATCTTTTTCTAAACTATCTCCAATCAAAGCTAAAATATACGTCCCTAATGATAATCCTGAATAACCAGCTATTGTAGTAATCAAAACTGACTCTTGCACAACCATACCGACAATTGATGATGGTTTTGCTCCCAGCGCTTTTCTAATTCCAAATTCTTTTGTTCGTTCTTTTATAACAAAAATCATAATATTACTGATACCTATAATACCCGCAATTAAAGTTCCTGAACCTACTAAAATAACAATGGCATATAAAGCCCCCATAAACATACCTACACCTTTGTTTGCCTCCGCCATGTTTCTGACTGAAAGTGCACTTTGATCGTCTGGATGAATATTCATTTTTTTACGTAAATCTCGCTCCATTTTATTACCAAAAGCGATGGCTGCATCTAGACTTAAATCAGGATTGTAGCCTAAATTTATTTGACTTATATAATCGTTATTCCCATACATCATCTGTGCAGTACTAACAGGCATATAAGCTTGTCTTTCTTCATTATCTCCTCCTTCATCAGAGAAAACACCTACAATTAGAAAAGAACTTCCATTTACATTAACTCGCTTATTCATTGCATTTTTTTCACCAAATAAGTCTTTCTTAATCAATCTGCCAATAACAATTACTTTAGATTTTTCTCTAATATCTCTTTCATTTATATAACGTCCTTCGTCTATAATTGTTTTTTCTAAAAATTGGTGATCAGGATGTACCGCTCTTAAACGATAGTTATCTGCTTTACTTTTATATTTTATAGCAACGTTTTTGTAGATTCTTGCAGATTGGTATTGAATTTTATTCGCATATTCCTCTTTTACAAAATTATACTCTTTATTTCTGAGTTGAACTCTTCGACCAGTTTGTAACCCTTTGTAAGGTTTAGACGTTTTCCAAACACGTACAAACATTGCGTTCTGGGCATCATCATTAAAAGCACTCTTAAACGTATTGCTTAGTCCGCTAACAATTCCAAAGAGTAACGTAAATAATAAAATGGCAAAAGCTACAGTAAAACCAGACATTACAGAACGTAACCTGTTTTTATTGATACTTTGAAATATTTCTCGCCAACGATCTAAATCAAACATAATTAAACTGCTTTTGCTGCTTTTACAGCTTTGGTTAATTCATCACTAATAATAAGACCATCTTTTAAACGCACAATTCTTTTGGTTTGAGCTGCAACTTCTTCTTCGTGAGTAATTACAAAGACAGTCATTCCTTCATTATTAATATCTTTTAATAAATCCATAACAGAGTCTGAGGTTATCGAATCTAATGCTCCAGTTGGCTCATCAGCCAAAACAACTTTTGGTTTAGTAACTAAGGCTCTAGCAATTGCAACACGTTGTTTTTGACCACCAGAAAGTTCGTTAGGTAAATGGTTAGCCCAATCCTTTAGTCCTACTTTATCTAAGTAATCTAACGCTACTTTTAAACGCTCTTTTCTATTCATTCCTTTGTAATATAAAGGAAGTGCAACATTTTCTAAAGCTGTTTTGTATGATATTAAATTAAATGATTGAAAAACAAATCCTAAAAACTTATTTCTTAATAAGGCCGCTTTCTTCTCATTTAAATTCTTTATTAATTGTCCATTCAAAAAATAATTTCCTTCATCATGTTCATCTAACAAACCAACAATATTTAATAATGTAGATTTTCCTGAACCAGAAGAACCCATAATAGAAACGAATTCTCCTTCTTTTATGTGTAAATTAATACCTTTTAATACATGAAGAGAATCTTTTCCCATGGGATAAGATTTATGTAGTTTTTCTATTCTAATCATACGTTGATGCGTTTTTTACAAAATTACTGATAGCTAACGATAGCTGTTATTAATTTTTTGTTAAATCAATTAATAAATCAAATACTCACATAAGACGTTTTAATTAAATAAATGTTACAAAGATTTTAAAAAAAGATAAAGTACTTTTGTATTAATATATTTCACAAAAATAAAATGTTTGATATTCCGAAAAATAAAAAAATAGTTATCTTTGATGGAGTTTGTAATTTGTGCAATAACTCTGTTTTAAAAGTAATTAAAAACGATAAAAAGAATACTTTTTTATTTGCTGCTTTGCAATCTAAATCAGGTCAAGAAATTATTAATTATTTAAAGATTGATATTTCTAAAATAGATTCTATAATTTTATATGAACCTGGTGTTTGTTATGATATAAAATCTACAGCTGTTTTAAAAATGATGAATGATTTTGGTGGACTTTGGTTTTTAACACAATTTTTCTTTATTTTTCCGGAAAGATTACGAAATTTCATTTATGATTATATTGCCAAAAACCGTTACAAATGGTTTGGAAAGAAGGAGAAATGTATGATTCCTTCGCCTAAATTAATTAATAAATTTTTAAAATAATTCCCCCTCCCCGATGAAAAAAATCAAATTTAATACAGATTTTAAAATTCAATTTTCAATTATAGTGCTATCATTATTTATTTTAATTGGAATTTTGAGTTATCAGTTTAGTAGTTCAAATTTTTATATTATATCAACTGTCATTGGCTTTCTAACGATTGCTGTGGCTCTTCTCTGTTTTAGAGGACTAATAAATTCAATAAAAAAAACAAAAAAAACTGTTACAGCAAAAAGAATTTTTTATTCAGTAGTAGCAGCATTGACAGCTTGTGTAATTTTATATATAATTGTTGAAAATATTATTGATGCAATCAAAAGGTTTTTTTAAAATGAGATTACCAAAATTAATAAAATGTGTTATTTTTGACATGGATGGTGTAATTATAGATTCTGAAGAAATTCATAAAAAAGCCTATTA
>LAQA01000047.1:14424-55412 GCA_000981625.1 Flavobacteriaceae bacterium ASP10-09a | reverse complement strand
TTCCTTCTTTTGACACACCAGATTATTCAGAATTATTTGCTGAAGAAAAAGAGGTAATTGCAAATTTAAAAAAAGTTTTCTTAATGGTAGCGGGTTCTGCAATACAAAAATACGGACCAGATTTAGAAGATCATCAGCAATTATTAATGGCTGCTGCTAATATTTTAAATGAAGTTTATATCGCTGAATCTACATTATTACGTACAGAAAAAAACGTAAAACGTTTTGGTGAAGATAAACAAGAAGGCCAAATAGCAATGGCAAGGTTATATTTATATAATGCTGTAGACATTATTACCAAAAGTGGTAGAGAAGGTGTTATTTCCTTTGCAGAAGGTGATGAACAACGTATGTTATTAATGGGATTAAAGCGTTTTACTAAATATGCTAATTATCCAAATGTAATCAACTTACGTAATCTAATTGCAGAAAAACTGAAAGCTGAAAACAAATATTACTTTTAAGAATATTAAAAAAAACTTATCAAAGTTTTAAAATTCATTAACATACTTAAAGAGACCATTTTAATAAATGGTCTCTTTTTTGTATACTTGCATGTATAACCCCCAAAATCATTCATTAAAAATGCAAACTATTAAAACTAATTTTTATTGGATTGTTGCTTTTTTAATCTTTTCTGGAGGTTGTACTAAACCTAAGCTTATTGAAATAAATAGTGAAAGACTTTTAAAAAATATTAAAATCATCTCTAATGATTCTTTAGAAGGAAGAGCTTTTTCTTCAATTGGGAATAATAAAACTCAAAAAATCATTATAGCTAATTTTACTAAAATTGGGCTACAAACTACAAAGAATCAAAAATTTATTCAAGAATTTCCTTATACTTTTAAAGGAAAGAAAAGACAAGAAACTTTTCCTATAAGAAAGCCCAAGAGAAATTTTTCAAATGTTCCTGACACCACAGTAATAGGTGGAAATGTTATTGGAGTATTAAAAGGTGAAATCAATAAATCTATAGTAATTACTGCTCATTTCGACCATTTAGGAATAAAAGGTGGTAAAATATTTAATGGTGCTGATGACAACGCGTCAGGTGTTGCTGCTTTATTTGAAATTGCTGAATATTTTAAAAAAAAACCAACCAAACATCATTTAATTTTAGCTGCATTAGATGCTAAAGAAATTGGTTCTTTAGGAGCGGAGTTTTTTTTAAAAAATTATAATGAAAAAGAAAATATCATTTTAAATATAAATTTAGATATGATTGCTCACAGCGATTATGATCCTGAATTATTCGTTTGTGGATTATTTCACAATCCTAATTTGAGAAAACCATTAGAAAAAATAAAATCTAATCAAATTGATTTACTATTTGGTCATGATGAACCCAAGAATAAAGAACAATCTGATTGGACTTTTTCTTCTGACCACAAAGTTTTTCATAAAGAGAATATACCTTTTATTTATTTTGGTGTAGAAGATCATAAAGATTATCATAGACATACAGATAATTACGCTTCTATCAACCCTGATTTTTATATTGAAGCTGTAAAAATAATTATTCAGGCCATTGAAAACTTTGATAAATTCTTAATTGATTGATAAAAAAGAAATTTTACACCTGTAATCTTCCTATTATAATTCTTTAGAAAACTCAGCTTTCCTTTTAAGTGTAAGAGACTGATAGCCAAACTAAAAAATACTTTAACTAAATTTAGACACATCCTTATTTAATCAAATAAATAAGACTACTTTTGCACGCAATTTGAAAACACTGAAATGAAGCGTATAAAAGAATACAAGAAATTATTTAAAATAGAAGGCCCTATTAATTTAAAAGAATTAAAAACTTCTTACAGAGGCTTGGTTAAAGAATGGCATCCAGATAAATTTCAAGACGAAGTTAAAAAAGAGGAAGCAGAAACAGTAAGTACTCAAATTATAGATGGATATCATTTCTTGGTAAGCATTGCTCCCGAAACAAAGGAAGCTAATTTAGATGCTTACAAAACAACAATTACAGAATTTCAGGTTGCGGATTGGCATCACAAAAGTATGTTGCTAGAAGTTACTTTTACAGACGGAAATAAGTACGAGTACTTTGGTGTTAGTAAAATACTTTTTGGAAAGTTTGTAAATGCAAAATCTATGAATAATTTTGGTAAAAGAAATATTTTTAATTCTTTTACTTACAGAAAATCAATGAAAGCTTCTGTGGTTGTTTAAACCATTATCATTCCAAATGTCATTCTAATAAAAGAAACGACGAGGAATCTCTTGATTTTTCACTTAATTTCAAGAAGACTTCTACTACTATTAAAAATAGAATATTTTAAAGATTCCTTCATCCGCAGGAATAACAAACAAAAAAAAGAGATCACATTAAATGTAATCTCTTTTTTTTTGTTAAGATAGTAGACGTTTTACTCTAAAGCTCCTAAATAACGTTCTGCATCTAAAGCAGCCATACAACCTGTTCCGGCAGCAGTTACGGCTTGTCTATATTCTTTATCTTGTATGTCTCCAGCAGCAAAAACTCCTGGTAAATTTGTTTTTGTAGTTTTTCCTTTAGTAATTAAATAACCGGTTTCATCCATTTCTAAAACACCTTTAAATAAATCTGAGTTTGGTGTATGTCCAATAGCAATAAAAAGACCTGTTACATCTATAGTATGTGTTTCTTTTGTTTGATTGTTGATTGCTCTTACTCCTTCAACCACATTAGAACCTAAAACCTCATCAACCTCAGTATTGTATAAAACTTCAATATTTGCTGTTTTTTCAACTCGATGTTGCATCGCTTTCGAAGCTCTCATAAAATCTTTACGCACTAAAATTGTAACTTTTTTACAAATATTTGCTAAGTAAGTAGCTTCTTCTGCAGCTGTATCTCCTGCTCCAACAACCACTACATCTTGTCCTTTATAGAAAAAACCATCACAAGTTGCACAAGCCGAAACGCCACCACCGATTAAACGTTGCTCACTTTCGATTCCTAAATATTTTGCAGTAGCTCCTGTAGAAATAATAATTGTTTCTGCTTCTATATGTTTTGTTTCATCTACAACAACCTTATGAATTCCTCCAACTTCTTCACTTAATTCAACTTTAGTGACCAATCCAAAACGAACTTCTGTACCAAAACGTTCTGCTTGCTTTTTTAGATCTTCCATCATTGCTGGTCCATCAGTTCCTTCTGCATAGCCCGGAAAATTATCAACTTCAGTTGTCGTTGTTAACTGGCCACCCATTTGCATCCCTGTATACATGACTGGTCTCATGTCTGCTCTTGCAGCATATATTGCTGCTGTGTATCCTGCGGGACCAGAACCAATAATTAAACATTTTATTTTTTCTATTGTATCTGACATTTTTTTATTTCTATGATTAAGGATAGCAAAAATATTATTTTTTATGCCTATAAAATAGGATTGTTTATAAGTTTTAACAATGGCAAAATAAGTATATAAAATTATTTAAATATTAGCTCTCCGAGAAAGGCATATTATTCTTTAGGAAGTATTCTTACAATACCTAATTGTTCAATTCCTACATAAATAAACCCATCCAAACCTTGCTCTATAGATCGAACTCTACCAATATCTTTCAATAATTTTTCTTCTTTAAAAACCTTATTTCCTTTTAAAATACATCTGCTTACATATTGAAATTTTAAAGAACCTACCAATAAACTTCCTTTCCATTTACCATATCTGTCGCTTGATATAAAAGCCATTCCACTTGGTGCAATCGAAGGCGTCCAGTAGTATATGGGATTTTCCATCCCAGGAAGTGAACTGTTTTTTGTAAATTTGGTTCCACTATAATTGATACCGTAACTTGCTTTTGGCCATCCGTAATTTTTGCCTTTTTGAATGATATTTATTTCATCCCCACCTCTTGGTCCGTGCTCATGAGACCAAATTTTATTGGTAAATGGGTTTATTTCCATTCCTTGTGGGTTTCTATGTCCGTAGCTATAAATTGCTTTTTTCGCATTCTTTATATTGACAAATGGATTATCGTTCGGAATAGAGCCATCATCATTTAATCTATAGATTTTACCACAATCTCTAGTAATATCTTGCGGATTTTGATCTCTATTTCCTCTATCACCAATACTAAAAAGAACATGATTATCGACATCGAAAGCAATTCTAGATCCAAAATGCTGTCCTTTTGTTGAATTAGGGCTCGCTTTGTACAAAACTTCTTGATCAATTAACTCCAAACCTTTTAACCTTGCCCTCATTAAAGTTGTATTGCCTCCATTCCCTTTTCCTTCTTTAGAAGCATACGTTAAATAAATCCAACCATTTTCTTTGTAATTAGGATGTAATTCAATGTCCATAAACCCACCTTGGCCTCGAACATAAACTTTTGGAACTCCACTAACATCTTTTTTAATTCCATTTTTAAAACGAATGAGCTTCCCTTCTTTTTCCGTAATTAAAATGGAGTTATCTGGAAGGAATGTAAACCCCCAAGGATTGTCTAATTCTGACACAACAAGTTCATACTCTTTACGTTGAGAATTGGAAGACAAAGACAACAAAAAAACTAGCACAAAAAAGGGAATATACTGCCTCATTATTAAGTGAATTAAATTAAAAAAATCAACACAATATATAAATATTATTCTATATTTGCAATCCTTAAATGAGCAATCATTTTCGGGGTGTAGCGTAGCCCGGTCATCGCGCCTCGTTTGGGACGAGGAGGTCGCAGGTTCGAATCCTGCCACCCCGACTAAAACTTCAGAATTTTTTTTCTGAAGTTTTTTCATTTAAAACAACTCCATAACTTTTAACTTTATCTTATGTTTAACTTAGGCTTAAATAAGTTGAACAATTTGTACCTTTGTTTACATACTGTAAAAACAAATAAATGCAATTTTTTGATAATAAAGATATCTTTAATCTCGATAAAATTTATAGAATTAACTTAATAAATAGTTGCTCTGGTTTTAAGTCTGCAAATTTATTAGGATCAATTTCTGTTGACGGCAAACCTAATGTTGCTATTTTTAGTTCAGTTACTCATTTAGGATCAAGTCCACCAACTTTAGGCTTTATTTTAAGACCTACAACAGTGCCAAGAGATACTTACAAAAATATTAAGGAATTAGGTGTTTTCACTATTAACCATATTTGGGAAGATATAATCGAAGATGCGCACCACACGTCAGCAAAATACCCTGAAGCAATCTCTGAATTTGATATGACGAATTTAGAATCTGAATTTAAAGGTAAATTCAAGGCACCTTTTGTTAAAAACGCGCCTGTACAAATGAGCATGAAATTTATAGAAGAAATTTATGTACCTTCCAATGACGTAATGTTGGTGGTTGCTCAAATTCAAGAATTATATGTAAATGATGAGTTACTTCAAGAAGATGGGCTCATCAATTTATCAAAAGGAAACATTGCAACTATTAATGGTTTAGACACCTATGCTATTCCTAAATTCAAAAAACAACTCACGTACCAGCGTCCAAAAGATATAAATAAAATGTCATGAAAATTCTCGTAACAGGTGCAACAGGCTATATTGGTAAACGTTTAATTCCGTTATTATTAAATGATGGTCACACGGTAGTTTGTGCTGTAAGAGATAAAGGCAGAGCAAAAAGTTATTTCAGAGATCGAAAAAATATTGTGCTAGTAGAAGCAGACTTTTTAGATTTTACGAGTTTAAAAAATATACCCAAAGATATTGATGTTGCTTATTATTTAATTCACTCCATGTCTAATTCTGCTAAAGAATTCCATATTTTAGAAGAGAAATGTGCTTTCAATTTTAAGCGTTTTGCAGAACAAACTACATTAAAGCAAGTTATTTATTTAAGCGGAATTACAAATGACACGAAACTTTCTAAACATTTATTGTCTAGAAAAAATGTAGAAAATACGTTAGCATCAGAAAAATATGCATTAACAACCTTTAAAGCAGGAATTATAGTTGGCTCTGGAAGCTCATCGTTTGAAATTATTAGAGATTTGGTTGAAAAACTACCTGCAATGATTGCTCCAAAATGGTTAGATACAAAAACGCAACCTCTAGGCATTAGAGATGTTTTATCCTTCCTTCACCGCGCAATTAGCAAAAAAGAGTTGTACAACAAGTCTTTTGATGTATTTGGGCCAGAAGTTTTGACTTACAAAGAAATGTTATTGCAATTCTCTGAGGTTAGAAAATTAAAAAGATGGATTCTTACTGTACCAGTAATGACACCAAAATTATCCTCTTACTGGTTATATTTTGTAACATCTACTTCCTATAAACTGGCAAGTACTTTAGTTAACTCTATGGGTGTAGAAGTTATTGGAATTAAAAGTGACATCAATAAAATGTTAGATGTACAACCAATGTCTTATAAGCAAGCTGTTGAGTTTGCTTTCGTAAAAATAAAACAAAACAGTATCATTTCTAGTTGGAAAGATTCTTACATCAGTAGCGGAAAATTAAAAAACTATGTGCATGAATTTATTAATGTACCAAAACATGGTTGTTTTAAGGATTTCAAAAAAAGAAAAGTTAAAAATAAAGAACGAGCTTTAAATAGAGTTTGGGCTATTGGTGGAGAAACTGGATGGTATTACGGAACTTTTCTATGGAAAATTAGAGGGTTTGTAGATCAGTTTTTTGGAGGCGCAGGTTTGCGAAGAGGAAGAAGACATCCATCAGAATTAAATGCTGGTGATGCTTTAGATTTTTGGCGCGTAATTTATGCAGATAAAGAAAAAGGCAAACTCCTACTTTATGCAGAAATGATTTTACCCGGTGAAGCTTGGTTAGAATTTAAAATTGAAGAAGGAATTTTATATCAAACAGCAACTTTTAGACCTCATGGCTTAGCAGGTAGAATGTATTGGTATGCTGTAATGCCTTTTCATTGGTTTGTTTTTAATGGAATGATTAATAATATTAATAAGTAATTTTGAAAAAAGAACATCTTCCAACAAAAGAGTGCCCAGTTTGTAAACGCCCGTTCACTTGGAGAAAGAAATGGGAGAAAAATTGGGAAAACGTTAAATATTGTAGTGAAAAATGCAGGAGAAACAAAATAACACAGGTTTAATATGGTTTCGTAATAATTTACGAACAGAGGACAATGCTTCTCTTGAAAAAGCAGTTAAAAATTGCGATAAAATAATTGCTGTATATTGTTTTGATCCAAAATTATTTAAAATTGATGAATTTGGGTTCCAAAAAACAGCAAAGTTTAGAGCGAAGTTTCTAATAGAAACAATTGTCAATTTAAAACAAAATTTAGCGAACTTAAACGTCACGCTTCTCACCTATTTTGAAAGCCCTGAGAATAAAATTCATGAAATATGTGATGAGTTTTCAATAGATTCTATTTACACCCAAAAAGAATGGACGAAAGAAGAAACTATAACAAACAATCTCACAAAAAATACGCTTTCAGAAACCATAAATTTTACGGAAGATTATGATCAATTTTTATATCACCCCGAAACGGTTTCAAAAAACTTTAACAACATCCCTGAAGTTTTTACACAATTCAGAAAGAAGTTAGAAAAATATATTACAATCAAAGATAAAAATTTAATATCAAAACTACCTTTATCTAATACTATTGAAAACAATACAAAAGTCCCTACACTTTCAGAACTAGGTTTTAACAATTTTGAAGTACACAAGAATACTGCATTTCCTTTCTTAGGAGGAGAAAACGAAGCACTGAAGAGATTAAACTATTATTTATTTGAAAGTAAAAAGGTAGGGTTTTATAAAAAAACAAGAAATGGCTTAGTTGGTATAGATTACAGTACAAAATTTTCGCCTTGGTTGGCAAACGGTAGTTTATCTGCAAAAACTATTTATTGGGAAATAAAAAGATACGAAGCTGAATTTGAGTCAAATGAATCTACTTATTGGGTGATTTTTGAATTGATTTGGAGAGATTATTTTAAATATATTTCTTTAAAACACAATTCAAAAATCTTTAAAATTGGTGGGATTTTAGATAAAAATTATCATTGGAATTCTGATCGTGAAAACATTGAAACATGGATTAACGGCGAAACCAAAGACAATTTTGTGAATGCAAATATGATTGAACTCAAAGAAACAGGCTGGATGAGCAACAGAGGAAGACAAAATGTGGCTTCTTATTTTGCGAAAGAACTTTTATTAGATTGGAGAATTGGTGCTGCTTATTTCGAATCTATGTTGATCGATTATGATGTACATAGCAACTATGGAAATTGGATGTATGTCGCTGGTGTTGGCAATGATCCAAGAGATCGAAAATTTAACACTCAATTACAAGCTGAGCGTTATGATGCAAATCATAAGTTTAGAAAAATTTGGTTAGAAAAAACATTGTTTTAAGATGAGAAAATTACGATTAATTTTAGGGGATCAATTAAACAGTGAACATTCATGGTTTTCAGAAACTGATAAAAATGTTACCTATTGCTTGTTTGAAATGCGGCAAGAAACAGATTATGTAACACATCATATTCAAAAAGTTGTTGGCTTTTTTGCTGCGATGAGAAATTTTGTAAATACGTTAGAAAAAGCAAACCATACTGTTGTCTATTTCAATATAAATGACACCATAAACACACAAAGTTTAGTTGAAAACTTAGCGATATTAATTAAAGAAAATAATATCGAAAAATTTGAATACTTATCACCCGATGAATACAGACTAGATGAACAGCTAAAGAACTTTTCTTCTAATTTAAAGATTGAAGCTGAAGTTTTTTCAACAGAACATTTCTACACAGAAAGAGAAGATTTAGAAACCTTTTTTAAAGGTAAAAAACAATTTTTGATGGAGAACTTTTATCGTAATATGCGAAAAAAACATCAAATCTTAGTAGTTGACAACCAGCCAGAAGGAGGCAAATGGAATTTTGATGCCAGCAATCGAAAAAAATGGAAAGGAGAAGCATTAATTCCTCAAGAAATTAGTTTTGACACTAATGTTGAAACTATTATTGCAGACATAGAAAAGGCCGAAATAAAAACGATTGGAAAAATCAATCCTACATATTTTGAATACCCTATTTCTAGAAGTCAAGCTTTAGAACAATTAGATTATTTCTGTGAACACCTATTGGTTCATTTTGGTGATTATCAAGATGCAATGCATACAGATAAAATCTATCTTTTTCATAGTAGAATTTCTTTTGCCATGAACACCAAGATGATTTCACCTAAAGAAATTATTGAGGCTGTTTTAAAAACGTATAGAGAGCAAGAAGATGACATTGATATTTCGCAAGTTGAAGGTTTTATAAGACAAATTTTAGGTTGGCGAGAATACATGAGAGGTATGTATTGGATGCTAATGCCAGACTATAAAAAAGAAAACTTCTTAGAGAATAGTAACAAGTTACCAGACTTCTTTTGGACGGGTAAAACGAAAATGAATTGCTTAAAAAATGCAATCAATAATTCTCTGGAAAACGGCTACGCACATCACATTCAGCGATTAATGATTACGGGTAATTTTGCGCTGTTAACACAAATCCATCCAGATGATATTGATGCTTGGTACTTAGGGATTTATGTTGATGCAATAGAATGGGTTCAATTACCTAACACACGAGGAATGAGTCAGTTTGCAGATGGCGGTAAAATCGCAACAAAACCCTATGTTTCTAGTGGAAGTTACATCAGTAAAATGAGTAATTATTGTGATGCTTGCGTATACAAAAAAGCAAAAAAATTCGAAGATGATGCATGTCCCTTTAATACACTGTATTGGAATTTTCTAGATGAAAAGAAAGAAAAATTATCTTCTAATTTTAGAATGAAGATGATGTATAGTTTATTAAACAAAATGTCATCCGAAGACAGATCGAAGATTAAAGAAAAAGCAAATCATATTATAGAAAATTTAGATGAATATTAATAAAGAAGAAATACATATTGTTTGGTTTAAACGTGATTTGCGTTTGCAAGATAATGAAGCAATTAAAAATGCTTTAGAGTCTAACAAGCGTGTACTTTTTTTATATGTTTTTGAAAATTCATTAGTCGAAGATCCTCATTATGACATTCGCCATTGGAACTTTATAAGACAGTCTTTAGTAGATTTAAATACTGATTTAAAAAAATACAACAGTAAAGTTCTTTGCGTACAAACAGAAGTTGTAAGTGCCTTTAATCAGCTATTTAACAAATATACAGTTCATACTGTTTTTTCTCATCAAGAAACTGGTTTATTGATTACATATAATAGAGATAAAGAATTTACAAGATATTGTAGAAACAACTCTGTAAACTGGAAAGAAAGCAATAATAATGGAATTTTAAGAGGATTATTAAGCAGAGAGGATTGGTTTGAAAAATGGGATGACTACATGCATAAACCTCTAATTAAAAATGAGTTTAAAGATGCTAATTTTATTTCTATTCAAGAAATTACTGAGCTAGAAAAATACTTTCAATCTGTAGATTTAGAAACACCAAAACATGAATATTTTCAAAAAGGAGGCACAAAAACAGCCTGGAGATATGCCGACACTTTTTTTGAAAAGCGACATGAAAAATATATGTTTAATATTTCGAAACCAGCTTTAGCAAGAGAAAGTTGCAGTAGATTATCGCCCTATATTGCCTGGGGAAACGTTTCTATTCGTCAGATATTTCAGGAAGCAATAAAACATAAAACAGATGCAAACAAAAGGCATTTAGGCGCCTTTATTTCTAGGTTGCGATGGCAAGCCCATTTTATACAGAAGTTTGAAATGGAACATACTATGGAAAATGCAAGTATAAATAAAGGATATCAAAAATTAAAGAAAAGTATTTCTGCAGAATATCAAAAAGCTTGGGAAGAAGGTAAAACTGGCTTTCCTTTAATTGACGCGTGTATGCGTTGTTTACAAGAAACCGGTTATTTAAACTTTAGAATGCGCGCCATGTTAGTATCGTTTTTTACTCATATTTTATGGCAACCTTGGCAATCATCATCTCAACATTTATCTAAATTATTTTTAGATTTTGAACCTGGAATTCATTTTCCACAATTACAAATGAATGCTGGTGAAACTGGAATCAATATCCTAAGAATTTACAATCCTGTAAAAAACAGCTTAGAACATGATGAGGACGGAACTTTCATAAAAAAATGGGTACCAGAATTGGCAAATCTACCAACTCCGTTTGTACACGAGCCATATATAATGACTCCTTTAGATGAACAATTTAATGATTTTGAACTTGGTGTCGTTTACCCTAAGCCAATTGTGGATATTAAAATTGCTAGAAAAAAAGCAAGTGATATATTATGGAATATGAAAAAAGACACTGAAGTAAGAAAAGAAAGCGAAAGAATCCTAAAAAAACATACCCTTTCAGAAGGAAACAGAATGCTAAAAAGCAATTGATTTTTAGAGTATTAACATATTATAATGTTATGTTAATTTTTGTTTAACCATAACGAAAATACGTTAAACATTTATTATCTTTGTTTTAGATATGATATACAACACAACAAATAGAAACAAAGAAGCAGAAGCAATTTTTGATGATTTATTAAGTAAATCATACTCTTTTTTTCAAGCAGTTAAAATGGGTGGTGTCGGTTCAAAAAGAATGATTATTGATGAAGTAAGTCCAGGCTTCTTAAAATATATGAATTTAATTTCAGACATCAATTACGGCAATATAGAGATACGAGAAAAAGGCATTATAGTTCATGTTAATAAAGGACTAAAAAACTATAGCTGGGCAATCCCTTTTTATCAACTGCATATATATAAAACGAATGGTTTTAGTATTCATGCCTGCGGAAACTTTGTTCGCTTTAAAAACAATAAGCTATTAAAAGAAAATAAAAAATTTCTTGACAAAATAATAGACATGAAGATAGAAAATAATACAAACTATGATTTCCAAAACGCTATCACTTAAATCTTATTATAATGAATATTGACGTTATAGCAATTGATAGAATAATTGAAATGGCTTGGGAGGATAGAACCACTTTTGAATCAATTCAATTTCAATTCAACCTTAAAGAACAAGAAGTTATTAATTTGATGCGAAGAGAAATGAAGCCGAAAAGCTTCAAAATGTGGAGAAAAAGAGTTCAAGGGAGAAAAACAAAACATGAAAAATTAAGAACATTTGCTAAAGGTAGATTTAAATGTTCAAGACAAAAAACAATATCAAATAACTCAATATCAAAAAGATGACTTGTGCTTTGCTTTTAATAGATAATCGCTATAAAACAGCAAATTAAAAAGACACGATAATAATTACATAAGTAGCATTAAAAAGCAAAGTAATATTAAAAAAATAAAATTTCAACCGAATAGAAAGCTATTTTAAAAACCGAAAATCTGGCTATATATTTAGAGGTTAAACACTTTTGTGTTTCTTCAAGAGGAATTAAAGACCAGACCGTTTCTACGATAACTTCATACTTCGGAGGTAAATTCCAAAATCAATCAAAAATAGTTGAATTACAAAACACCTTAAATTATTAAGTTATGGATTTAATAAATAAAGCATTAGAATTTGAAACTAGAAAAATGAGATTCCCGACGACTAGTGATCGTATTATGGCAGCTAGAGAAGCAAAGGAATTAATTTTAAGCTTAAATGAAATTTATAAGCAAAGTAAAGATTCGAAAATTATGGATACTATGAAACGTTTAACAACAATTAAGCAAAGAATTGAAAAACGTTTAAAGGGTAAACCGCTAACTGCATAATAAGTTCAGATTTCTCTTGCTTTTCTAACTTTTATAATTATATTCGAAAATTATAGAATAAAACAGAGAAACATAGAATGAATTTATTAGAAAGAGCTTTAGAATTTGAGAATAGAAAATTCTCATTTAAAACTACAAGTGATAGAATACTAGCATCAAGAGAAGTAAAAGCCTTAGTACTAGAGCTTAACGAAGTATACAAATTAGAAAAAGATCCAGAAATAATGGATCAAATGAAGCGCCTAACAGTAGTTAAACAGAAAATTGAGAAGCGCTTGAAAGGAAGAAGATAAAAAGATATGAATAAAATTTTAGTCATTGGAGGAAGTAAAGGAATTGGAAATGCAATTATAAAATCTTTAATTGATGAAAATTTGATAATAAATATCAGTAGAACTGCTCCTGTGCTTTTACATGATAACCTCACACACTATACTTGCGATATTCTTACAGATGACTTACCAGAGGCAGAAGAAATAGATACCTTAATTTATTGCCCAGGAAGTATTAATTTAAAACCAATTTCTAGACTAAAGTTAGACGATTTTAGAAATGACTTTGAAATTAATGTCATTGGCGCTGTAAAAACAATACAGCATTATTTACCTCTTTTAAAAAAAGGAAACAAACCTTCTATTTTACTTTTTAGCACTGTCGCTGCAAAATTAGGAATGCCTTTTCACGCAAGTGTTGCTGCTGCCAAGTCAGCTGTAGAGGGTCTAACAAAGTCTTTAGGCGCAGAACTAGCTCCTTTAATTCGTGTAAATGCAATTGCGCCAACTGTAACTGATACAGATTTAGCTTCAAAATTATTACGCAATGAGCGAATGATAGAAAACATTACTGAACGTCATCCTTTAAAAAAATATTTGGAACCTAAAGAAGTTGCTGACTTAGCTACTTTTTTAATCTCTGAAAAAGCAAGTTCAATATCAGGTCAAATTTTTGAATTAGACTGCGGAATTGTAAGTTTTAAAATATAGTAAAACCTCAACATAATGAATATTTATAACATAGAGATTAAGAGTCTCCAGAATAACCCTATTCTCTTTTCAGATTTTAAAGGAAAGTATATCCTTTTTGTGAATGTAGCTTCTAAGTGTGGTTTTACACCTCAATACAAAGGTTTAGAAGAATTGCACAACACGTATAAAGATAATTTAGTTGTTATAGGAGTTCCCTGTAATCAATTTGGAAGTCAAGAGCCCGGTTCTTCTTCTGATATAAAAGAATTCTGTGAAGTAAACTATGGAGTCTCTTTCCTAATAACTGAAAAAATTGAGGTTAAAGGGGACGAACAGCACCCTCTATATCGTTGGTTAACGTCAAAAAAACTAAATAACAAAAAAAGTTCTTCTGTAAAGTGGAACTTTCAGAAATATATAATTTCTCCTGAAGGCGAACTTATTGATTATTATTTTTCAATCACAAAACCATTAAGTTCAAAGATCACAAAACACCTAAAATCATAAAGCATATGTTTGGTTTATTTAAAAAGAAAAGTGAAGTAGAAAAATTGCAAGATTCTTATAAGAAATTGATGGAAGAAGCATATAAATTTCAATCGATTAATAGAGTTGATAGTGATAAAAAATATTTAGAAGCTGATAATGTTCTAAAAAAAATAGAAGAAATTCAATCAAAAGAATGAAACAAGTAAAATTAACATTACTTTTTTTAGTGATTAATTTTGGAGGATTAGCCATTGGTAGTTGGTTAATGAATAATGGGCCAATGACAGATTGGTACACCAATTTAAATCAAGCTCCTTGGAGTCCTCCAGGCTGGGTTTTTGGTGTTGCATGGACAGTAATCATGATCTGTTTTTCAATTTATTTAGGACACCTATTTATAAAAAATTATAGTTTAAAATTAACGTTCATTTTTTTTACTCAATTTATTTTAAACGTTAGTTGGAATTACTTTTTCTTTAACCAACATTTAGTATTATTTGGTTTCGTAATCATTACTTTACTTACATCACTTCTATTTTATTATTTCTTTAAATTAAGTAAAAAAACGAATAATTATAAATATTTATTATTGCCTTACATCATATGGTTATGTATTGCTACTTCATTAAATCTTTACATTCTAATTCATAATTAATATGAAAATCTATACGCTTCATAAAAAACAAAAATTACCAATTTCAGTAGATAAAGCTTGGGAGTTTTTATCAAATCCTAAAAACTTAAAAATAATCACACCAGATTATATGAGTTTTAATATTGTTTCTAACGTAGACAAACCTTTATATACAGGTCAAATCATTCAATATATAGTTACACCTCTATTAGGTATAAAAACAAAATGGGTCTCTGAAATTACACACATAGAAGATAAAAAATATTTTGTAGATGTACAAATGTATGGCCCCTATGCGTTATGGCATCATAAACATTTTATTAATGAAATTGATGGTGGCGTTGAAATGGAAGATATTATAGATTACAAGGTTCCAATGGGGATTTTAGGTCAAATAGTACACCCTTTTTTAGTGAAACCTAAATTAGAAGAAATCTTTGCTTACAGAGAAAAAAAACTACTCGAACTTTTTGGAGAGTACAAATAGATGTATCTATTTTAATACTTTTGCCATTAACTTATGAATTTTTAAATATAAAAAATTCATAAGTTAATGGCATTTTATATATATCAAAACTAAATAACATCAATAGCAATGAAAACTACAATTAATATTTTTTGGTTTAGAAGAGACTTACGTTTAGATGATAATTGTGGCCTATTTCACGCTCTAAAATCTGACAAAAAAATACTACCCATTTTTATTTTTGATGAAGAAATTTTACGCAAACTACCAAAAGATGATGCCCGTGTTACTTTTCTTCATCAAGAATTAGAAAACATCAATAATCAACTTTTAAAAGTAAATAGCGAAATCTCGGTTTTTCATGGAAAACCAACTCAAATTCTTAAAAAGTTATCGGAACAATATACCATCGAAACCATTTTCACAAATCACGATTACGAGCCCTACGCTATTCAAAGAGACCTAGAAATTAAAGAGTTTCTGACATCAAAAAAGATACATTTCAAAACCTATAAAGACCAAGTAATTTTTGAAAGAAATGAAATTGTAAAAAAAGATGGAACTGCTTATAAAGTATATACTCCATTTTCAAGAAAATGGATAGAAGCCTTTCAATTTAGGGGATTAGAATTTTTTCCCTCGGAAGAAAATTTAGAAAATTTTATTAAAGGTAAAAACAATACACTTTTAACTTTAGGTGAAATTGGTTTTATAAAATCTTCTATAAAAGTTGAATCTTACACCGTTTCTACAAAGCTTATTGATGATTATGAAGAAACTAGAAACTTTCCTGCAAAAGACAGTACATCAAAATTAGGAACTCATTTACGTTTTGGAACTGTAAGTATTCGAAAAATGGTAGATAAGGCCTCCAAAAGCAATAATATTACTTTTTTAAAAGAATTAATTTGGCGTGAGTTTTTTATGCAAATTTTGTGGCATTTCCCACATACTGCAAAAGACAGTTTTAAACCACAATATGATAGAATTATTTGGCGAAATAATGAACAAGAATTTAAAGCTTGGTGTAAAGGTGAAACTGGTTATCCATTAGTGGATGCAGGTATGAGGGAATTAAACCAAACAGGTTTTATGCACAATAGAGTAAGAATGTTGGTGGGAAGTTTTCTTTGCAAACATTTATTAATTGACTGGAGATGGGGAGAAGCTTATTTTGCCGAAAAATTACACGATTACGAGCAATCTAGCAACATTGGTAATTGGCAATGGGTAGCAGGAACTGGAGTTGATGCGGCTCCATATTTCAGAATATTTAATCCGACAACTCAGATTTTAAAATTTGATAAAGACTTGAATTATATAAAAAAATGGGCACCTGATTTTCAAGAACTCACCTACCCCACCGAAATAGTGGAACATAAATTTGCAAGAGAACGTTGCCTAAAAGTATATAAAGAAGCAATTCAATAATGACTTTTTATATAACAAAGAAGAAGTTTGTGCGATCAAATAAAAGGCATAAAAATCAGATATGAATTATTTATAGTTACTTTATAAGTGAAATTATTATCTAAAACTTAATACTTGATTATTAGAAATTATTTTATTGAAAATAAATCACTTTTATCTTGTTATATATCAATTTTTGCACTTAATTTGCCGTCAGAAAAATTAAAAGCCGATGTAGCTCAGCTGGCTAGAGCAGCTGATTTGTAATCAGCAGGTCGTGGGTTCGAGTCCCTCTATCGGCTCAAATTTTAAAAGTCTCAAAAAATATTTTTTTGAGACTTTCTTTTTATACAAACACAAACAAAACTCTACTACTTTCAGATTAGAAAATCTAACTAAAATTATTTATCTTGCAGTGTTGAGAAATTTAAGATGAAAATCTTTAATTTAATTATCTTTCAACTTCGAACACATAAATTTTAGAAATACATGGCAAAAAAGATAATAAAAGATCTTTTGCAAGATGCTCTAGACAGTTCTATTCAACAAATATCTGGACAAGATGCAACTTTTCTGTACGCAGAATCTCCATCTAGCCCAATGCATATTGCTACTTTAACAATTGTGGAAGGATCAATCGCATTTAATGATTTTAAAGAAATAGTTGCGTCTAAGCTTCATTTAATTCCTAAATTCAGGAAGAAACTTTTAAATGTTCCACTGAATTTAGACTATCCATATTGGGTTGATGACCCAAATTTTGACATTGATTTACACATCAATAGATTAAAACTTCCTGACCCAGCAAACTGGAAAACATTAAGGGAAATGACTTCGTCAATTTTTAGCAGTCCTTTAGATTTAAGAAGACCTTTGTGGTCTATTAGTTTTATCGAGGGCTTAGATGAAGTCTCACAAGTTCCTAAAGGATCCATTGCTATTGTTTCTAAAATTCATCATGTTATGATTGATGGAAGTTCTGGTGTAGGAATTATGGGAATTCTATTTGATAAAAATGAGGAGGATAAAAACAAAAAAACACCTCCGCCAAAACCATATGAACCAGAACCTTTGCCAGATGAAATTAGCTTATTATTAAAAAGTTCTTATGGATTTTTAAAAAACCCATTAAAAATTCCAAGATTAATTGGTGAAACTGCTTTTTCTTTAATGAAAGGAAAAATGAAGAATCAATTGAATGTCAAAAAAACAATTCATAAAAATTCATTTTCTACTCCAAAAACTATTTTTAATGAATCGGTCTCTCCAAAGAGAACTTGGGGAACTGCAATTTTAGATTTTGACAGAATAAATACGCTTCGTAAGATTATGGACGTTAGTATTAACGACCTAATTTTAGCTATTTGTGCAGGTGGAATCAGAAGATATTTAGAAGAAAAAGAAAAATTACCAACTCAACCTTTAGTTGCAAATGTCCCAATTTCTATCCGTGTAAAAGGGGATAACCAAAAAATGAACAATCAAATTTCTAATATGTTAGTTAAAATTGCTACACATATAAAAGATCCAATTGAACGTTTAGAATATATTCAAGAACAGACTAATTTAGGTAAATCTAAGCATAAAGCTGTTGGTGCAAAAGCGCTTTCTAAAATGGCAGATGCGGTTCCTTTTGGGTTGGCAAATTTAGCTGCAGGCTTGTATACTAAATATAATATTAAGGAATTTCACAGGCCTCCTTTTAATGTTACAATTACTAATGTTCCTGGACCACAAAACCCTCTGTACTTAAAAGGTCATAAGATTGTTGGGATTTTTGGTTTGACTCCTGTTTTAGATGGGTTTGGATTAATTATCGCTGCATTTAGTTACAATGGTTTAGTTTCTATAACCACAACTTCTGATGCTAAAACAATGCCAGATACAGATAAGTTTTCTAGATATATAAGAGAATCTGCCAATGAATTAGAAAAAATAATTTTAGCAAAAGGGAAACAAAAAACAGTTAAAAAAGTTGATAAAATTAAAAGTTTACCTTTTTTTACTGCGATTAAAAAAGTTTTAAATGAAGATAAAAAATTAAGAAAGCAAACAATAGGTTTGTATGATTTTCAACTGAATTTAGGCGATGCTAAAATAAACTATCAACTAGAGATTTTAGAAGATACTGTTTCTGTAAAAAAGAAAGCAACCCTTAAACCTTGCGTTAAAGTAGAAATAGATGATACTAATTTATCGAACCTTTATAAAAAGAATTTACTAATAGAAGAACTCTTAATTCAAGAAAGAATAAAACTTACAGGGACTAAAAAGAATACGAACAAATTACTACAATTACTCTCTAAATTTTTAGAAAAATAATTGATGAGCTTTATAACAAATACATATAAAACGATTGATGATGTCACCATTTTTTATTACAAATGGCCCGCCAACAATAAGATCCCTTTAAAAGGAATTATACAAATTTCTCATGGAGTTGGTGAACATGCAGGCAGATATCAACCAATCGCTAAAACATTGCAAAAAGAAGGTTATGAAGTCTATGCAAATGACCATCGGATTCATGGAAAATCCGCAAAAAATGATGCCTTTTTAGGTTTTTACGATGGTGATGATTATTTTTCTGATGCTTTAAATGACATGCGACATCTTACGGATATCATCAAAAAAGAACATCCAAATAAAAAAATAATTTTGTTTGGTCACAGTATGGGTTCATTATTAAGCAGAGAATATGCGACAAAATATGGTGGTGATTTGGAGGCTTTAATTTTATCAGGAACTGCCAATTTTATGAAAGGATTGGGTTCTTTCGGACTTCTAAGTGCTAAGTTCTTGGGTAAATTAAACGGAAAGCATCGAAGTAATGAGTTCCTTAAAAACTTATTCTTTACACAATTTAATAAAAAATTTAAACCAAACAGAACAAAAGTAGATTGGATTAGTAGTGATGAAAATCAAGTTGATTTATTTGAAGCCGACCCACTAAGAATTGAAGATTTTTCTTTAAGTGTTTTTTTAGATCTTTTAAAAGGAAGTAAGAAAGTAAACCAAGTTTCTACTTTTAAAAGCACACCAAAAAATTTACCTCTTTTTATCTTTTCTGGAGATAAAGATCCAGTAGGAGAAATGGGAAAAGGGGTTGAAAAAGTTACAAATAAATATCAAAAAGCTGGCATTAATGATATTACTCTAAAGCTATATAAAGGCGGAAGGCATGAAATGCTTAATGAGGTTAACAAAAATGAAGTTGAACAAGACGTTATTAATTGGTTAAGTGAAAAAATAAAAGCCTAAATTAAAAAAATGGAAAACAACAAAACACTCTATACATCATTCACAAAACTGGCTTTAAAAGTTGCAATGTCGAAAGGAATGACATTGAAAAAAGCCAAAGAAATTGTTATCCAAAAGTTCGAACTTCATCCTTTTGAAAAAATGATTATTAGCCTTATTGATGAAAAAAAAATAATAAAAAAAGAAACAAACACTTTATTGGATGAGTGTATATCTGTTTGTGAAGATTTTGGTCCTGATAGAGATTATGTAACTTTAAATATTGTATTAGAGAGAATTAGCAATATAAAAGCATCAAAGAAAGGTACAGATGAAGTTGCTATTCAGGTACTAAAAACTTTTAAAAAGAAAGTTGAAGAAATAAATAGGAGAATAGAGTCTCCTCCGCTATTTAATGTTTTATTAGAAACTAGATCTATTATAGAATGGGTTTCGATGTTTGGCATTTACCCTTTAATACCAAAGCACAAAGCAAGTAAAAATAAACCTGTTTTGTTAATGCCCCCTTATTTGGGCAATGATAATTCAACAGCTTTTGTAAGAAATTATCTAAAATCTGTTGGATTTGTTACCTATAAATGGGATCTAGGTGTAAATATGATTAACTCAAAATCTTTACCAAAACTTATAGAAAAATTAGATGAAATTTATGAAAAACATCAAGAAAAAGTAAGTTTAGTTGGCTGGAGTGGTGGTGGTATTTTTGCGAAAATAATTGCAAATAGACATCCAGATAAAGTAGAACAGCTAGTTACAATTGGCTCTCCTGTTTGGGGAGTTAAAAACATGAAAACACCTGTAGTTAGATCTTTAGAATTTTTAAGAGGTCGAAAATTGAAAGAAAGAAATGACAAATTCATAAAGGAACTGGAAGAGATTCCAGAAGTACCTATTACTTGTATTTTTACAAAAACGGATGGTCTTTTACCTTGGAAACATTGTATGGAAGCAGAAACATTAAGAAAAGATATTAAAAATATAGAAGTTTTTGGTAGTCATTGTGGCATGGGTGCTAATGCTTCTGTTTTATTAACGGTGGCCAATTCTTTAAATACCAATATTACTGGCAAGAAGCCAAAAGGGATAACGACTAAAATTGAAAGTTTATTTTTTCCTGAATTTTGGAAACAAAAAGGAACTTCAAAATTTACAAACCTCTTTTTAAATTGATTATGGAACACAACTTACAGAACATTATCAATCATACTAAATTTCAAGAAAAGCTTCAGTTAATTGCTAAAGAGCAAAAAATAGAGTTTTCAGAAGTTCAAAAAAAAGGTGCAGATTGTGTTGCAGAGTTATACTCTCAACAACATCCTGTTGCAAATATGTTATCTGTAAAAGGATTTCAATTTATGATGTCTAAAGCTTACAATAATAAGATAGACATTGACCCTAAAGAAATAAAGAAGCTTATGAAATTAATGCGACAAAATTCTGTTGCATTTATTTTAACACACAAAACCTACTTAGATACTGTTGTTTTAGTGACCACATTAGCAAGATATGGAATGCCAATTCCTTATACTTTTGGAGGTATTAATTTAGCAATTCCTGGATTTAAACAATTGGGAAAAAACTCTGGTTTAATTTTTATCCGAAGAAGTTTTAAAGATGATTTAATATACAAAGCAGCATTAAGACATTATATTTCTTGTATGATCGAAAACGGTGATCATTTAACTTGGAACATAGAAGGAACTCGCTCTAGAACAGGTAAAATTGTGTATCCACAAATGGGTATTTTAAAATACATCATGGAAGGTGCACAAGAAAGCACAAGAAATATAAAGTATGTACCTGTTTCTATTGTGTATGACTTGATTCCTGATGTAAAAGAAATGACTGAGGAGGGTAAAGGAAAAGACAAGAAATCTGAAAATATTGGCGACTTTATCAACTATTTTAAAAAACTAGGAAATCAATACGGTAAAGCTGCTATTCGTTTTGGTGAACCTGTTGAGGCTGACGCTCATCAAAATGCGATCATTCCAGATATTGAAGAAGAAGATAGTTATTCTGATAAAAACACGTTGCCTCGTTTTGCTTTTGAATTGATTCATAACGCAAATATGATTACTCCAGTAACGACAGTTTCGCTGGTTTGTAATATATTATTGAACAATTTTTCGCTCACAAAAAAAGAAATAGAATTCAATGTTATTAAATTAATGAATTACATTGAACAACGTAAAAAAGATGTATTAATTGAACGCGGAAAAAGTATCAGTGCATCCGTACAAAAAGCATTAAACTTATTACAAAGTTCTGCTATTATTCATAAAAATAAGGCAGGTTATAAAACGCAATATAGCTTAGCTTCTTCAGAGTTTTTATCAGCTACATACTATGCAAATATGTCTTCTGCGCATTTGTACCACAGAGCATTTATAGAAATGGCTTTAGTTAAAGTAAAAGATGAAAAGTCGCCTAATAGAATTATCTCTTTTTGGGCAGAAATAATGCGTCTTCGAAATTTATTTAAGTTTGAATTTTTCTACACAAACAAACCAAAATTTAGCAGTGAAATTGAAGCTGAATTAACGTTGTTTGATAAGAACTGGAGAGCAATACTTAGCGATCCAAATGGAGATATAGAAAATCTATTGGCAAGGCAAGAAATGTTTGTCTCTAAAGGTTTATTACTTATTTACTTAGAAGCGAACAAAGTAGTTTGTAATACTATATATAATTGGGATTTAGAAGATGATTTTTCTGATGAAGAGTTTATCGAACTATGCCTTTTTAAAGGGAAAGAGTTGCATTGGAAAAATAGAATTAGTAGGTTAGATAGTATTTCTAAACCTTTTTTGATAAGTGCCTTAAGGTTAGCCAAAAATAGTAAACTCACTCCTTTTGATAAAAAAATAGATTTCAAGGAATTAGATGTTTGGATGGATTTATTAGATAATCTTACAGAACGTTTACAATTTCTACAAAAAATAGAAATTGTAAACACCAAAAAATCTAAATACAAAGAAACAACCAATAAAGAGGTTGTTCCTGGAGCAGATTTAGAAAGTGTTACAGAAACTATTATTGAAGATGAGGAAGGAAACCACATCGCTGCTTTCTTTGACTTAGATAGAACTCTAATCAATGATTTTTCTGCAAAACAATTTTTAAAAACACGTTTATTAAGTGGAAAAGCTACCTCAAAAGAATTGCTATCTCAATTTGCTACAGTTTTATTGTATGCTTCTGGAAATAGAGATTTTGAAACACTTACAAAAATTTCTGCATTAGGTGTAAAAGGTATCAAGGAAAATCAATTTATTGAATTAGGTGAAGAAGTTTACCATGACCATTTAGCAAATACAATTTATCCTGAAGCAAAGACATTAATTGCATCACATTTAAAGAAAGGACACCAAGTTGTTATCATTTCTGCTGCAACTCGTTATCAAATAACTCCTATTGCAAATGAATTGGGTATCAAAGATATTTTTTGCACAGAAATGGAAGTTAAAAAAGGAAAATTTACGGGTGTAATTACAGAAACTTGCTGGTCAGAAGGAAAAGCTAGAGCTGGAAGAACTTTTGCGAAAGCAAATAATATTGACTTGTCAAAAAGTTTTTTCTATACAGATAGTATTGATGATTATCCTCTTTTAGAAATTGTAGGAAAACCAATTGCTACAAACCCTGATAGTAAATTATCACAATTAGCATTTGAAAACGATTGGAAAATTCTTCGTTTTAAAGAGAATAAAAGAGTGCCTTTTGTAAACGGACTAAGAACTGGCTTGGCAGCAGCAAGTATTTATCCATCAGCCATAAAAGGTTTGCTTAAAGGATCGCTTTCTATGTCTAGACAAGAAGGTGCAAACACAGCAATAGCAAGTATTGGAGACCTAGGAACTAAGTTTGCTGGTTTAGATATTGCTGTAAAAGGAAAACATAATTTGGAAGATCATAGACCTGCCATTTTTTGTTTTAACCATCAAAGTTCTGCAGATTTTTTCATCCTATTAAAAATATTAAGAAAAGACATCGCTGGTGTTGCAAAAAAAGAATTAGAATATACACCTGTGGGCCCAATCTTTAAAGCCATGGGTGCAATATTTGTAGATCGTTCGAATAAAAGCAAAGCTATAGAAGCAATGAAACCAGCTATTGAAGCATTAAAAAATGGAACCTCAATTGTAATTGCTCCAGAAGGAACAAGAAGCGGAAGCAAAACTTTAGGGAAGTTTAAAAAAGGAGCGTTTCACTTAGCGATGAAAGGCGGAGTACCTATTGTACCAATTGTTATCAAAAACGCATATATGGCGATGCCAAAAGGAAGTAAAATGTTTAATCCTACGCATATTGAAGTTGTTGTTTTAGATCCTGTTGACACTTCTGAATGGAAACCAAAACATATAGACACGTATATAGAAGAAGTAAGAAATTTATTTTTAAAAGAGTTAGAAAACTAAAAGCTTAATTTATGAAACTAAAAGTTGGATTATTAGGTGGTGGTTCTTGGGGAACTACAGTTGCATCATTGACTGCAAAAAATGTTCCAACAATAATTTGGGCAAGAAACCCAACAACCGTTAAAGAGATTAATGAACAACATACAAATGAAAAGTATTTACCAAATGCCAAATTAACACCTGCTTTAGTTGCATCTAACTCGATAAAAGAAACGGTTGAAGAAGCAGATGTTATAGTAATGGGAGTTCCTTCTCAAAGTTTACGAAAAGTTTTAGAAGAAGCAAGACCTCATATAAGGCCTTGGGTGCCGATTATAAATCTTGCAAAAGGCTTAGAAATTAGCACTAAAATGCGAATGACTGAGATTATTGAAGAGTTAATGCCTGGACATCCAATAGGCGTTTTAACAGGCCCTAATTTAGCTAAAGAAATTCATTTTGGTAAAGCTGCAGCTGCAGTTATAGCCATGGTTGATGATTCGATTGCTAAAAGGTTACAGTCTATTTTTAGTTCTGGATTATTTCGTGTGTATACAAATAACGATGTAATTGGTTGCGAATTAGGAGGTGCTTTAAAAAACATTTATGCAATTGCTACAGGTATGGGGGATGGAGCAAATGCAGGAGATAATACACGTTCCGCATTAATTACAAGAGGTTTGGCAGAGCTAACAAGATTAGGAATTGCAATGGGCGGAAAAAAAAGTACGTTTTCTGGCTTGGCAGGAATGGGCGATTTGGTGGCAACTTGTTCTAGCACAAAAAGTAGAAATCACCATGTTGGCTTTCAAATCGGACAAGGTAAAAGTTTAGAACAAATTATTGGTGAAATGAATGAAGTTGCAGAAGGGGTGAAAACTGCAAAAGTAGTAAAAGAACTTGCTAAAGAATATAATATTGACATGCCAATAGCTGAAGAAATATATAAGGTTTTATATGAGGGAAATAAAGTAAATGATGCTTTTAAAGGATTAATACAATATGAAATTGGTTCTGAAAAAGAACCAGGATAAAATTTTAAAGTGATGAAAAAAAAACAAGAACAAACTGCCTCTTTTATGGTTCGTTTTAACCAGCAAATTTTTGAGGAAAATGGAGAATCTAAAATCCAGTGGAAAGGAAAAATATCACACGTTCAGAATGGTGATGAAAAACGTTTTTCTGATTTTAATGATGCACTTACTTTTATGCAAATAAGATTAGGGGAATTAACAGAAGAAGCTACCAAACATCAAACTTCTGAAGAACAAGAAAGCATCATCAATAAAAGTCTTTCTATGTGGAAAACCATCAAAGATGTTGGTCCAAAAGTTATTAGAGACACCTTAAAAGACCCTAAAAAACAATTCACCAATCTGCAGGGTGAGATTCAAGGTAAAATAATGACAATTGGTGAAGAGATTTCAGAGAAAGTGCAAATTGATCAATGGAGAAATGCATCTAGATCTGACTTCAATACAATTCAAAAACAGATTGAAATGCTCTCATCAGAAATTAAAAAAGTAGCTACTAAAATTGACTCTATAAAAAATAACTAGTTGCTCAATGTCAGATTTTCATCAACAATTACTAGAACTACAAACCTTTCAAGAAAATGCACAAATCCGCATTGAAACTTTAGGCAATTTTGGTGTATGGAGAAATCAACAAAAAATTGAGGCAAAAGAATGGACAAGAGATAAAACCATTCAATTATTACAATATTTAGTTTCTAATCGCCAAAGAAATGCACTTCACAAAGAAAAAATTATGGATGGTCTTTGGGAAGATTGGAATGACCGCGATTTTAAAGTAGCACTCCATGGAATTAATAAGGTTTTAGAACCAGAAAGACCATCAAGAACAGAAGCGATGTTCACTATTAGACAAGGGGTTAGTTATCAAATTAATTTAGATAAAGTTTGGATTGATGTTGAAGCTTTAGAGAAGTATATTATTATTGGTAATGAGGCATTAATCTTAGATAAAGCTATTTCAAAAAAAGCATATAAAGCAGCATTAAATTTATATAAAGGCTCTTATCTACCTAACAGAGTTTATGAAGATTGGACCTCTGAAGAAAGAGAAAAAGTGCAACTTTTAGTATTAGGCACGTATATTACTTTAGCAGAAATAACACTTAAAGAAAACCCTTTAGAAAGCATCCGTCTAGCACAAAATGCATTGGCGATTGATGCAACTTGGGAAGATGCTTACAGAATACAAATGCAAGCTTATATTTTAAAGGGAAACAGGCCTCAAGCAATAAAAACATATATGAAATGCGAGGTAATTCTAGAAGAAGAATATGGAATCGCTCCACTTCCTGAAACAAAGAAACTATTGAAAGAAATAGAAGAAATACACTAATTACCAATAAGTTAACTTAACTGCAACTCATTTGCAACTCCCCTTTTTTATGTTTGCATCAAAATTAGTATTAAAACTAAAAAAGATGAAAACAATTTCTACAATAAGGATTAAAGAAAACACATTAAAATTAAATCAACTTGCTTTAAAAACTACAGAAAATATAGTTTTAAAAACTATTGATAGGGCAGAGAATTTACAAGAAATCACTTCTAAGAATTTAAAAAGCACTTTTGACTTTACAGCAAAACAACAAGATAGATTATTCAATAACCTTGAAAAAGGAAAAGGAATGATTTGGACAAACCTTAATAAAAATTTCGGTTTTTTCAGCAGAAACTAAGTTGTAACTCATTAGCAACTCGCATAAATTATATTTGCAGTATACATATTAATAAAACGAAAAAAAACATATATTATGGCAACTAAAAAGTCAAAAAAAGAAAACAAGTTAGGAAAAGCGAAAGCAATTGTTAAAAGAATAAATAACGATTTAATAGACGCTTCTTTTAACGCTATTGAAACTACAGTGAAAACTGGCGAAAAATGGCAAAAATTAACCGCAAAATTAATTAAGAAAACTGAACCTTTAACAAAACAACAAATTAATATGGTTGTTGAAACAGCAGAATCCATCAAAGGTCAGTTAGAAAACAGTACAGAACGTTTAAAAACTTTAGTTGGATATGATCCAAAGATGGTTGAAAACGCAAAGAAAATGGTTTCTGAACATCCTTTAGTTGAAAAAGCTGAAGTGATGAAAGATAAAATTGAGAAAGAAGTTACTAACAATAAAATGGTTCAGAAAGCAGAAAAAATGTCTACTAAACTAAAAAAGAACATTTCTGAAACTATTGAAACTGTAAAGGGCAAAATTGAAGATTACACAGAAGATATCATTGATGATGTTAAAGGAAAAGTAGGAGTAGTTTCTGATACAAAAACAAAAAAAACTACAACTAAAAAAACTACAGCAAAAAAAGCAGCTCCAAAAAAGAAAGCTGCAGCGAAGAAAGAAGAAGCTATAGAAAAAATAATAGTTAAAAAAACAGATACTACTAACGACTTAAAAGTTATCAAAGGAATAGGTCCTGTTTTAGAGAAAAGCTTAAATGAATTAAATATTACAGCGTACGATCAAATTGCAAAAATGACTATTAAAGACTTGACTAACTTATTAAATGACGCAGGAATCAATGCTAAAATTTATGATTTATCTGGTTGGAAAGCACAAGCAGAATTAGCTTTAAAAGGAGAGTTATAGTTATAACAAATTATCTATATAAAATATTATGAGCACAAAAAAAACAAACAAAGTAAACTTTACAGAAAAAGTAAATACTGCAATAGCATCAGCGAAATCAAATGTAAAAAAAGCAAATGATTATGCTTTGAACACAACAGAAGAAATAGTTATAGAATCTATAACTGTTGCAGGTCAATGGCAAAAGGTTACTGACAAAGCTTTAAAAGGAGGCGTTAAATTATTAGAAAATCAACAAAACCTAGTTTTTGATGCATTAGATACTTACAAAAATCACTTTATAAAAGGTAAAAAAAGATTTACCAAAATATTTGCATAAAAATAAAGAGCATATCCTTAAAAAACCAAGTTAAACTTTAACTTGGTTTTTTGTTTTTATATACTTCGATTCTATTTTAACAATAAAACGTTTCGTATTTTTGTTGTATAAATCTGAACATGACAAAAGAACAAAAAAATTCTAAAGTTGACATACTAACATTGTACATGGATTTTGTTATCGAGAACCAAACAAAACCACTAGATGTAGCCGAATTTTGTCAAAGAGTAAATTTAGAAGAAACCGACTTTTACATACATTTCAAATCTTTAAAAAAGGTTGAAAAAGCTATTTTTAAAGAACTTTTCATAAACTCTTTAGAGGTACTAAGCGAAAGTGAAGAATTTACATCTTTTGATAAAAAGAATAAACTAATTAGTTTGTATTTTACTTTTTTTGAAAATTTAAATTTAAACAGAGAATACATACTGATTGCCTTAAAAGGATGTAAAAATCAATTCAAATCATTAGGTACTTTTTCTAGTTTAAAGAAAAGTTTTATGAGTTTTGTCGATAATTTAGATTTATCAGAAAGTATCTTACCTGTAGATGGTTTAGAAAAAATTCAACGAAAACTCATCAATGAATCTGCTTGGATTCAAATGTTTTTAACCATTCAATTTTGGCTAGAAGACACCTCTGATTCTTTTGAAAAGACAGATATTTTTATCGAAAAATCAATCAATACTAGCTTCGAACTTATAGAAAACAAATTCCTGAAAAATGCTTTTGACTTTGGGAGATTTGTGTACAAAGAAAAATTTCAAAAAAGCACTACATAAGTATGAAAAAAGCAAGTAGCATTCCAATTACGAAAATTCAGCGTGCATCAAAATTAGTAAAAACTGGTGCAAAAGTTGGCGTTAATTATTTAAAATATTACGGTGATAAAATCACAAACACTGAAGAAGAAGCAAGAGAAAAACTAAACAAAGCCAATGCTGAAGATATTTATGACAGTCTAAAGGATTTGAAAGGAAGTCCTTTAAAAGTGGCACAAATGTTAAGTATGGACAAAAGCATTATGCCAAGAGCATATGTAGAAAAATTTTCTTTGGCACAATTTTCTGTCCCACCACTTTCTGAAGCATTAGTTATAAAAACCTTTAAAAAGAGTTTTGGAAAATTTCCCTCAGAAATTTATGATAAATTTGATGTTAAGGCTTACAATGCTGCAAGTATAGGTCAGGTTCATAAAGCTGAAAAAGAAGGTAAAAGTTTGGCCGTGAAAATTCAATATCCAGGGATTTCAGATAGTATAAAGTCAGATTTAGCATTACTAAAACCTTTTGTGATAAGAATGTTTAACATGAAAGGTAAAACTTCTGATGAATATTTCTTTGAAGTTCAAGATAAATTATTAGAGGAAACTGATTATATTTTAGAGGTAAAACAAAGTCAGGAAATTGTATCTGCTTGTCAAAATATTCCTAATCTTTCTTTTCCAAATTATTATCCAGAATTATCATCCAAACAAATCATTACGATGGATTGGATGAAAGGAGTGCATTTATCGGAATATACAAACGCAGCTACCGACCAAGAAAAATCTAATAAAATAGGTCAAGCTTTATGGGATTTTTATATGTTTCAGATTCATAATTTAAAAAAAGTACATGCAGATCCTCATCCTGGAAATTTTTTAATTTCTGAAGAAGGAAAATTAATTGCATTAGATTTTGGATGTATGAAAACTATTCCTTTAGAATTTTACAATCCGTATTTTGTATTGGCAAAAGAAGAAACACTTTCCAATAAAGTTCTTTTCGAAGAAAAAATGTATGAATTAGAGATTTTATTGAAAGATGACAGTAAAGATGAGTCAGAATTCTTTAGTGCTATGTTTCATGAAATGTTATCTATTTTCACCCAACCCTTTCACGAAGAAATATTTGATTTTTCTGACGAAAAATTCTTTGGAAAAATCACCGAATTTGGTGAACGATACTCAAAGAATGCAGAGTTAAGATCGTACAATGCAAGTAGAGGTTCTAAACATTTTATATACATGAATAGAACATTTTTTGGCTTGTATAATTTAATGTTCGATTTAAAAGCAAAAGACATAAAAATTAATAATTTCACTACTTTGTAAAATCTTTATTATTTTAGCAGTATAATTATCAATAAATCAATAAACCTATATGTTAATTATTGGAATTGCAGGTGGAACTGGAAGTGGAAAAACGACAGTTGTAAATCAAATTATCAAACAGCTTCCAACAAACGAAGTGTGTGTAATATCGCAAGATTCTTATTATAAAGAAACGACTAATCTGTCTTACGAAGAAAGAACAAAAATAAATTTTGATCATCCAAGAGCTATCGATTTTGAGTTATTAATCACACACTTAAGAGAGCTTAAAAAAGGAAAAACAATAAAACAACCTGTTTATTCTTTTGTGACACACAATAGAACTGAAGATTCTGTAATAACACATCCTAGGAAAGTTATAATTGTTGAGGGAATTCTAATCTTTAATAGCGAAGAATTACGTAATTTATTTGACATGAAGATCTTTGTGCATGCAGAAACTGATGAACGTTTAATACGCAGAGTTCGTCGAGATATTACAGAGAGAGGAAGAAATATTGATGAGGTATTAAATCGCTATCAAACAACTTTAAAGCCTATGCATCAGCAATTTATAGAGCCAACAAAAAACTTTGCTGATATTATAATACCAAACGATAGATACAATACTGTTGCAATTGATATCGTTAGAAGTGTAATCAATGAACGTCTGTAAATGAGTTTCTTTCTAAACTTAAAAGAGAGTCCTATTTTTAAAATTATTACAAATGTATTTGTAGTTATTTTAGTGCCGTTTATTATTTGGATGCTTTTTGTTGATGAAAATTCATATCTTATACATGGAAAATATGACAAAGAAATTGAAGATTTAGAAAGTACTATTTCATTTTATGAAGATAAAATCACAAAAGACAAAGAGACAATAAAGAAGCTACAAGATTCATTGGAATTAGAACGTTTTGCAAGAGAACAGTATTTAATGAAAAAAGAAAACGAAGATATTTATATTATTGAATTTGACACTATAAAAAAATAATGAGCAAGTTTTTATTTGATCAATTTAAACCGGTATCTACAACTGCTTGGAAACAAAAAATTCAAGTGGATTTAAAAGGGGAAGATTATAATGAAACTTTGCTTTGGAAAACTAACGAAGGTATTGTTGTAAAGCCTTTTTACACAAAAGAAGACAGCACAAATGCCAAAATAAACTTACCAAAAAAGGGCTGTACTATTTGTCAAACTATTTTTATTGATGATGAAAAAATAGCAAACTCTCTAGCATTAGATGCCTTAAAAAGAGGGGCAAATGCCATCCAGTTTAAAACATCAAAAAAATTTGATTATCGAAAAGTTTTAAAAAAAATCAATCTAGACTCTTTAACAATTTATTTTCAATTTTCTTTTTTAGATGATGATTTTCAAATAGAGCTTTCAAATTTTTGTAATTCAGAAAACGCTTATTTTCAAACCGACATCATTGGTAATTTAGCAGAAAACGGGAATTGGTTTATCAACCTAAAAGAAGACCATCGAAAACTAGAAAATATAATTTCAACAACAGATAATTGCCTTTCAGTTTCTAGTGATTTATATCAAAATGCTGGTGCAACAATTACGCAGCAATTGGCATATACACTTGCACACGCAAATGAATATTTAAATTATTTCGGAAAAGATATTGCATCTAAAATTCATTTTAATTTTTCTGTAGGTAGTAATTACTTTTTTGAAATTTCAAAATTAAGAGCTTTCAGGGTTCTTTGGGAAACTCTTTTGCAAGAATATGATGTAAAGAACATAACAGCACAAATTTTCACACAACCAAGTTTGCGCAACAAAACATTGTATGATTACAATATAAATATGTTAAGAACAACATCAGAATGTATGGGTGCTATTTTGGGTGGATCAAATACCATTTCTAATGTAGCATATGATTCTATATATCATAAATCCAATGAATTTGGTGAACGGATTTCTAGAAATCAATTATTAATTCTACAACAAGAAAGTTACTTAGACGAAGCTCAAAATTTTGCTGATGGTTCTTATTATATAGAATCATTAACACAGCAATTAACAGAAAACGCATTAACTCTTTTTAAACAATTAGAAAAAGCGGGTGGATTTTTATATTTGTTAAAAGCAGGAATAATCCAAAAGAAAATAAACGAAAGTGCTTTAAAAGAAGAAGTGAATTTAAATGCTAAAAACATTATTTTATTAGGTACAAATATGCTGCAAAATAAAGAGGATAGAATGAAATCTGATTTAGAATTGTACCCCTTTGTAAAACAACGAAATATAAGAACAATAATTACACCAATTATCAGAAAGCGTCTTTCTGAAACGATAGAAAAAGAAAGATTAGCAAAAGAAAATGTCTAGAAAATCATTTGAACATATCAAACTAAAAAGTTCTAAATCAGAGCGGCTACAAAACTTTAAACATGAAGATTTTGCTGCAGGAATTGCGCCAAACTTAAGAGGGCCTTATACAACAATGTATGTAAGAAGACCTTGGACAATTAGACAATATGCTGGTTTTTCTACTGCTGAAGAAAGCAATGCTTTTTACAGAAGAAATTTAGAAGCAGGTCAAAAAGGATTGTCTGTTGCTTTTGATTTAGCAACACATAGAGGTTATGATTCCGATCATGAACGTGTACAAGGCGATGTTGGTAAAGNNNATAGATTCTGTAGAAGACATGAAGGTTTTGTTTGACCAAATACCTTTAGATAAAATGTCGGTTTCAATGACGATGAATGGTGCTGTATTGCCCATTTTAGCTTTTTATATAGTGGCAGCAGAAGAACAAGGAGTTGCCCCTGAACAACTTTCTGGAACCATCCAAAATGATATTTTAAAGGAGTTTATGGTGCGTAACACATACATCTACCCTCCTGCACCATCCATGAAGATTATTGCTGATATTTTTAAATATACCAGTAAAAATATGCCAAAATATAATTCGATTTCTATTTCTGGATATCATATGCAAGAAGCAGGTGCCACAGCAGAAATTGAATTAGCGTATACTTTAGCAGACGGATTAGAATATATTAAAAAAGGAATTGAAGCAGGAATGGATATTGATTCTTTTGCACCAAGATTGTCTTTCTTTTGGGCAATTGGTATGGATCATTTTACAGAAATTGCAAAATTAAGAGCTGCAAGAATGTTGTGGGCAAAAATTGTAAAACAGTTCAATCCAAAAAATCAAAAATCGCTAGTTTTAAGAACACACTGTCAAACTAGTGGTTGGTCGTTAACAGAGCAAGATCCTTTTAATAATGTTGCCAGAACAACGATAGAAGCGATGGCGGCTGTTTTTGGTGGCACCCAAAGTTTACACACAAATGCTTTGGATGAAGCGATTGCTTTACCCACAGATTTTTCTGCAAGAATTGCTAGAAACACACAAATATTTTTACAACAAGAAACACATATTACAAAAACAGTTGATCCTTGGGCAGGAAGTTATCATGTTGAAAAACTAACAGAAGAGATTGCAAATAAATCTTGGGCCTTGATTCAAGAAGTAGATGGTTTAGGAGGTATGACGAAGGCTATTGAAAAAGGAATTCCTAAATTACGAATTGAAGAAGCTGCTGCAAAAAAGCAAGCAAGAATTGATAGTGGAAAAGACGTAATTGTTGGTGTAAATAAATATCAACTTAAAACAGAAGATCCGCTACATATTTTAGAAGTGGATAATGAAGCGGTTCGTAAGTCACAAATTGAACGACTGCATCAATTAAAATCAAAAAGAAATTCTAAAGAAGTCCAAGAATCTTTAGTAGATTTAACAAATGCTGCAAAGTCAGGTAAAGAAAACCTTTTAGGTTTAGCGGTGGTTGCAGCCAAAAAAAGAGCTACTTTAGGTGAAATATCTGATGCTTTAGAAGTTGTTTTTGGTAGACATAAAGCAGTTACAAAAACCATATCCGGTGTGTATAGCAAAGAAATAAAAGACGACAAGCTCTTTAAAGAAGCTTCTGAATTAGCAAACCAATTTGCCGATTTAGAAGGAAGACGTCCTAGAATTATGATTGCAAAGTTAGGACAGGATGGGCATGATAGAGGTGCAAAAGTTGTAGCTACAGGTTATGCTGACTTAGGTTTTGATGTAGATATTGGTCCTTTATTTCAAACACCTAAAGAAGCCACTAAACAAGCTGTAGAAAATGACGTTCATATTTTAGGAATTTCTTCTTTAGCAGCAGGCCATAAAACATTAGTTCCGCAAGTAATTGCAGAACTCAAAAAACACGGACGTGAAGATATAATGGTAATTGTTGGTGGCGTAATTCCAGCTCAAGATTATCAATTTTTATTTGATGCTGGTGCTGTTGGTATTTTTGGTCCAGGAACTAAAATTGCACAAGCTGCTATAGAATTAATTACTATTTTAATTGATAGTATTATAGAAGATTAAAATAGAAGCCCAATAATTTCATTTTAAATAAGGCCTAATTTTTAACAATTCTTAACAACAAAAAAGTAATAATCAACAATCATTATTCTTCTATTTATCCTTAAATTTGTTGGACTTTAAAAAGCTAATAATTAGGATGAAAAATTTTTTTAATTTCCTCTACTCTACACGTTTAACAGCAATGTTATTTATTCTTTTTGCTACAGCAATGGGGGTTGCTACTTTTATAGAAAATGATTTTGGAACTCAAACTTCTAAAGCACTAGTTTACAATGCTTGGTGGTTTGAAGCTATTATGGTGTTTTTTGTCATCAACTTTTTCGGAAACATTTTTAGATACCGATTGTACAAAAAAGAGAAATGGGCCGTTTTGATGTTTCACTTATCTTTTTTACTTATTATTATAGGTGCTGCTGTAACGAGATATATCGGCTATGAAGGCATTATGCTAATTGATGAGGGGGAAACTACCAATCAATTTTTATCAGAAACAACCTATATTAATTTGATTGTTGATAACAATAAAGAACAGAAAAAAATTCATAAACCAATTCTACTATCAGCTTGGGGATCTAATTCTTGGTCTTTTTCTGATGATTTTAGAGAAGATAATTACAATGTTAATCTCGTCGAATACATTCCTTGGGCAGAGAAGAAATTAGTAGAAGATGAAAATGGAGTTGATCATTTATTTTTAGTTGAATCTTCTAGTGGAAGTAGACATGAGCACTATATAAAAGAAGGAACTGTTCAAAACATTCACAATATTTTAGTAGGTTTTGAAGCTACAGATAAGAGTGCTTCTATCAATATTTTTAAAAGAAACGATTCTTTAAAAATTAGTACTAAGTCTAATGGTACTTATCAAGTAATGGCAACTAGCCAAACAGGAGAATTAAAAAAAGATAGTATTCAAGATTTTAAATTTCGTGCTCTTTATAATGTTGCTGGCTTGCCTTTTGTGGTGCCTCAAGTTCCAATAAAAGGAAACATGAAAACTGTTCGTGGAGATAAAGATGATAAAAAATTAGATATCGTAATTTTAGATATAACCAGCGAAAATCAAACAGAAAGAATAGAACTTACAGGAGGTAAATTTAACAATGATAATTTTAAAGAATTTAGTTTTGATGCCCTTAATTTTAGAATGTGGTATGGATCTAAAGTTAAAGAAACTCCGTTTAGTGTTAAGTTGAATGACTTTCAGCTAGAAAAATATCCAGGTTCAGAAAGTGCGGCGGCTTATTCAAGTGAAATTAGTGTCGTTGACACAGATGAAAGTTTCGATTATCGTATTTTTATGAATCATATTTTAGATCATAAAGGATATAAATTATTTCAATCAAGTTATGATTTATCTGGCGAGAAAGAACAAACTCATTTATCTGTTAATCACGATTTTTGGGGAACTTTTATTACGTATTTAGGATACTCTTTATTATACATAGGTTTAATTTGTATTCTGTTTGCTAAAAATACTCGTTTTGATTATTTAAAAAATTCGTTAAGAAAAATCAGAAAAAAGAAACTAACAATGTCTGTGATACTTGTCCTCTTTTTATCTTCTTTTAGTTACGGTCAGCATGAAGACGTTCACGAGGAGGATAAAATAACCAATCACCAAGTAGATTCTATTTTAAAGTCAAACTTAGTTTCACTAGAACATGCAGAAAGCTTCAATAAGCTAATAATACAAGATGCTGGAGGACGTATGAAACCGGCACATACATTCGCCTCAGAACTAGTAAGAAAAGTGAGTCAGACAGAAACACTGCACGGTATGAAACCAAGTCAGGTTTTGTTATCTATTATAGAAAATGCAAGACTTTGGTATGAAGTACCTGCTATTTATTTAGAAAAGAAAAATCTAAAGATTAGAAAACTATTAAGATTGGCAGATACGGTGAAATACGCTCGCTTATCAGACTTCTTTTCAAACAGAGGTGAATATAAAATTAGAGAGCAAGTTGCTGAGGCTCAAAAGAAAAACGTAAAAAGTTATTTCGAAAAAGACCTCATAAAAATTGATAAACGCTTAGGATTACTATACAATGCAATCGGTGGTGGAATTTTAAAGATTTACCCGATTCCTAATGATGAAAACAACAAATGGGTTTCTCAACCAGAAACCTCTTCTACAAAGGGCTTTATCCCTAAGGATACTGTTTTTGTACAGAAATCTTTACCGCTGTATGTGCAATTATTACAAACTGCAAAAAGGACAAATGATTACTCTAAAGCAAATGAAATTCTAGACGGTATTAAAAAATATCAAAAAAACTATGGAGCTGCTGTGTATCCTTCAGATAATAAGATAGAATTAGAAATTGCATACAATAAATACAATGTATTTAGTAAATTAATTCGTTATTATGGATTGGCAAGTTTGCTTTTAATTGGCTTTGTTATTGCACAAATATTTGTGACTAAGAAATGGATTAACCTTGTTGTAAAAACCTTAATTGGCTTAACCATTGGGCTTTTTTTACTGCATACTTTAGGCTTAATTAGCAGATGGCTAATTAGTGGAAATGCACCTTGGAGTAACGCATATGAATCTATTATTTATGTTGCTTGGACAACCATGTTGTTTGGTTTTTTCTTAGGAAGAAAATCGGCATTAACAATTGCTGCTACAACTTTTGTAACCTCAATAATTTTATTTACAGCAGGTATGAACTGGTTAGATCCAGAAATTGCCAACTTACAACCTGTATTAAATTCATGGTGGTTATTAGTGCATGTATCTATTATTGTTGCAAGTTATGGCCCTTTAACTTTAGGAATGATCTTAGGTGTATTCTCACTCTTTTTAATCCTTTTTACAAATGAAAAGAATAAAAAGAAAATGGACATTAATATAAAAGAAATTACTATTATCAACGAAATGGCAGTTACTGTCGGCCTTATTATGTTAACAATCGGTAACTTTTTAGGTGGCATGTGGGCCAATGAAAGTTGGGGTCGTTATTGGGGATGGGATCCTAAAGAAACTTGGGCACTAATTTCAATTATGGTTTATGCTTTTGTTTTGCACATGCGTTTAATTCCGGGTTTAAGAGGAAGATATACCTTCAACTTATGGACAATCATTGCTTATTTTTCTATTATGATGACCTACTTTGGCGTGAATTTCTATTTATCTGGATTGCATTCTTACGCAAGTGGCGATCAAGTAATCACACCAAGCTCGGTGTTTTATTCAATGGGATTTGTTGCAGTTTTAGGAACTTTCTCTTGGTTTAAGCACAAAAAATATTACAAGAAGTAATTCACTAAATTTTTAAGATAAAAATGTATTTTTGCTCTTGAACAGAAAACAAACTACCTCTCGACTTCGCGCGAGGTGACAAAAAAAGAATTATTAAATATGTTTAATAAAAATATAAAATTAGTTTTAGCGTCTTTAATTACAATTTGGGCTATATACCAATTCAGTCAAGGAAATATTATGAATGGAATTTCTATCTTATTATTAGCTGGAATTTTTGTTTTACTTTATTTTAAGAACGAATTCATTTTGTTAGCTTTCTTACAATTGCGTAAACAAAATTTTCCTGGTGCTCAAAAATGGTTAGGTTATATTAAAAACCCAGAAGCTGCATTAATCACCAAGCAACAAGGATATTACAACTACTTACACGGAATTATGTTGAGTCAAACAAACATGACTCAATCTGAAAAGTTTCTACGTAAAGCTGTAAAATTAGGATTGTCTATGGATCATGATTTAGCAATGGCAAAACTTCAATTAGCAGGAATTGCAATGACAAAAAGACGTAAACGTGAAGCTACTAATTTAATGGCTGAAGCTAAAAAATTAGACAAAAACGGAATGTTAAAAGAACAAATTCAAATGATGAAACAACAGATGAAAAAAATCTAACATTTTACTCTTTTCTAACAAATAAAAATCCGCTAATAGCGGATTTTTTTATTTGTATAATTTTTATGTTGAAGCAAATTTGAAAACCCTATTTCAACTTTGTTAAAGTTAAGTCATCATTATACTGAATAATAAACAATCCTTGATTTTCTGTATTAAACGCTCTATAATCAAATTTTGTTTCTACTCTTGTAGATGCACCTTCATTAAAAGTTGTTTTTAAATCCTTACCAGAAGCTAATCTTACCAAAATATCATAAGTTACATCAAATCCTTTCGTTGCATAGAAGGAAGGCAATGCTTTGTTTTTATTTAAATACTGCTTTCTAAAAACCCTTGAATATAAAGAGTTCTTGTCAGTAAATTCTTCACTTACATATGTAAAACCAAGCTTTGCTAATTTTCTGTTATCAATCTTATTATAAACACTGCCTTTATCAAAAGTAAAAACCTTAGCAGTTGTTTCTTCTGGCAAACTGATTAAACTATTAATAACATCTGCAACAATAACATTGTCATCTGTTGCTAAAATAATCCAATTTTTCGTGTTTGTCTTTAGCACTTCTAAGAATCTAGTTTTCTCTATGTACCCTTTATCCGGAGATAAAATATGTACATCATTAATTGAATCTTCAAGTTCTAATGAAGATTTTAAAAGCCTACTTGATTGTACACTCTTAATTTTATCATCACTTACAATAATAATATTACCCGAACCAAAGTTCTCTTTAATATGTCTTTCTAACTCCTCTCTAAAAACACTTTTTTCTGGTGAGGTTTTTATAATATTAGATGAAGAAAAATCTGATTGACTGTTAGAATATACAGGGAATATAACAGGTATACTCACATTACTTGCAACCATTTCTACTTCTTCTGAGTATAACGGGCCAATTATAGCGTGATTTCTATTTAAGTCATTCTCTGAAATTATACTTCTAAGACCATCTTCTCTTCTGTTTCCTGTATCAAAAACATTAAATTCAATATCTAAACCCTTTTTTCTTAATGAGTCTATAGCAATTTCTGCTCCCAAATAAAAATCAGTGGCAATATTAACTAAAGTTGCGTTTTTACTAAAAATTTGTTGTGCGGTAATTGTGTCATTATTATAATTACTAGTTCTAAAAGGCAATAATAATGCTAGTTTTAAAGCTATCTCTGGTTGAATATAATCATCATAAAAAACTTCTTCTATGGTTAAATTCAAGGGGATTTCTTTAATTTTAAGAATCTGACCAACCTTTAATCCTTCTATTAGCTCAGGATTTAAAAGTAATAATTCTCCTCTAGTAACATTGAAATTCTTTATAAAACTATAAAAAGTATCTCCTTTTTTCACTTCATAAATAACAAATTTTTCTTTTAATTCTTCTAAAAGCGCCTCTTCTTCATCTATAATTTCCTCTTCACTTAATAAAGAGTCAATAACCAATTCTGGATTTTCTTTTAGTTTGTTTTTGTAATTATTTAGTTTCTTTTCAGGAACAACAATAAACGAATCTGCTTTAAGTTCACTTATAACATCAGGATTTAAGCGTAATAAGTCTTTCGCATCCATACTCAACTTGGAAGCAATTACATTTAAGGTTTCACCTTTTTTAACTTTGTACTGGATATATCTTTTTTGTTGACCACAAGAAACTGTGAATGTTAAAATACACAGAAAAATAAAAAACTTTACATGCTTCATATATGTTATTCCCATTCTATAGTTGCAGGTGGCTTAGAGCTAATATCATACACAACTCTATTAACACCTTTTACTTGATTTATTATTTTGTTTGATATTTTTTGCAAAAATTTATATGGTAAATCTACCCAATCTGCAGTCATACCGTCTGTACTTTCAACAGCTCTTAAAGCGACAACTTTTTCATACGTTCTTTCATCACCCATAACTCCAACAGAGTTTACCGGCAATAACATCGCACCTGCTTGCCAAACTTTATCATACAAACCATCTTCTTTTAATCCGTTTATAAAAATAGCATCTACCTCTTGCAAAATACGAACTTTTTCTGCAGTAATATCTCCTAAAATTCTGATGCCTAATCCTGGACCAGGAAAAGGATGACGTCCTAATAAATCAGGATCAATTCCCATAGACGCTCCTACTCTTCTTACTTCATCTTTAAAAATCATTCTTAAAGGTTCCACAATTTTCAACTTCATATAATCTGGCAAACCACCAACATTATGATGACTTTTAATCGTTGCAGACGGACCTCCATTTACAGAAACAGATTCAATTACATCTGGATAAATTGTTCCTTGAGCTAACCAGTTTACATCTTTAATTTTATTTGCTTCGTCATCAAAAACTTCAATAAAAGAATTACCAATTGCTTTTCTTTTTTTCTCAGGATCTGTAAGACC
>LAQA01000047.1:1104-14332 GCA_000981625.1 Flavobacteriaceae bacterium ASP10-09a | reverse complement strand
AAATACAGTATAGGTTTTTGCCAATTGCTTTGTTTAATAAAACTGCAGCTACAGATGAATCTACACCTCCAGAAAGTCCTAAAACTACTTTATCATTTCCAACTTTTTCTCTAATGGCTGCTACAGTGCTTTCTACAAAAGAATCTGGTGTCCAAGTTTGTGCAACTCCAGCAATATTTACTAAAAAGTTTTCTAATAATTGTTTTCCGTCTTTAGTATGATATACTTCAGGATGAAATTGAATTGCGAATGTTTGTTCTCCTTCAATTTTATAAGCAGCATTTTCTACATCTTTTGTACTTGCTAATAAAACACCATTTGTAGGCAAATCTTTAATAGTATCTGAATGACTCATCCAAACTTGGCTACCTTCAGAAATATTTTGAAAAAAAGCATCCTCATCTTTTATAAATGATAAATTTGCTCTTCCATATTCTCTTGTGTCTGAGGGCGCTACTTTTCCACCAGAGAAATGTGCTAAATATTGTGCTCCATAACAAACAGCCAATAAAGGTTTTTTTCCTCTAATTTCTGATAAATCTGGATGTAAAACACTTTCTCCTCTTACAGAATTTGGACTGCCTGATAAAATTACAGCTTTAAAGTTTTCTAATTTTTTTGGTGGGTGATTATAAGGATGAATTTCGCAGTAAATGTTTAACTCTCTGACTCTTCTTGCAATTAATTGCGTGTATTGCGATCCAAAATCTAATATAAGTACGTTGTGTTGTTGCATGCGCAAAAATACTATTTCAGATTAAATTTTAAATGCTGAAATTGATATTTTTTAAGATAAATTGAAAATTTTTGAAATTATCTGAAATTAAAAAAAAACGATTGCTACTATTTATTCGTTTATGAATAATTAGACACATAAAAAACATAGGTAAACTTGATCGCTTTAGGACTCTGAGAATTAACAGTTTTGCTCTTTTAAAGCTTGTAAACAATAGCATTGATGTTCATACCCGCTCCAACAGAAGCTAAAATAATTACATCTCCTTTATGGATCTCTTGATTTTCAATTTCACCTTTCAAAACTAAATCTAATAAAGTAGGTACTGTTGCCACAGAACTATTTCCTAATTTGTGAATACTCATAGGCATTACTCCTTCTGGAACTGGTTTCTTATACAATCTGTAAAAGCGTTTTATAATCGCTTCATCCATTTTTTCATTAGCTTGATGTATTAAAATCTTCTTTACATCATCAATTTCAAGACCACTTTTTTCTAGAGCAGATTTCATTGCAGCAGGAACGTTTGTAATTGCAAATTCATAAATTTTACGTCCAAACATTTTTATATAACGTACATCTTGGTCTTCATCTTGATTATAAGATCCTCCATAATGTAAAAAATAAGCTTCCTCTTTCGCAAAAGTTTGTGTGGCATGACTTAAAATTCCAGCATCTAATTCTTCTGTTTTTTCTACAATACAAGCTCCTGCTCCATCACTATAAATCATTGAATCTCTATCGTACTTATCAATAACTCTTGATAAAGTTTCCGCGCCAATAACTAAGCACTTTTTTGCAATTCCGGCTTTGATAAAAGCTTGTGCTTGAACAACACCTTCTATCCATCCAGGACAACCAAATAAAATATCGTAGGCAACACAATTAGGATTCTCAATTTCTAGTTTATACTTTACCCTTGATGCTAAACTTGGTAACATATCCCCTTGAATTGTTCCTTGTTTTATATCCCCAAAATTATGTGCAAGAATAATATAATCTAATTCTTCTTTATTGATATTTGCGTCTTCAATTGCTTTTTGAGCTGCAAAAAAAGCTAAATCTGAAGTGGCATATTCCTTTTTTGCATATCGTCTCTCTGCAATACCTGTAATCGCTTTGAATTTTTCGATAATAACATCGTTACTAGAAGAAAACGAAGAACCATCATTATTTAAAAATGTATCCTCTAAAAAATCTACATTCTCTTTTATTAAAGTTGGAATAAAAGTTCCTGTGCCAGTAATTTTTGATGAATTCATTTTTTTTTAATTATCTATTTTTATAAAATTACACAGTTTAATTATGAAGAGAGTGTTAAACAAATTAAATAAAACGAAATCCAAAACAGAAAAGACCTTTTATTTGTTCTGATATAAATTCATCTTTAATTGCATAACTGCAGCAATACATTGAGCTATATACTAAGTTCTTTCAGAATTATCACCTGAATAAAGAGTGTTAATTGTTTCAAAAAATACGATATCCAAACAGTAGAATGTGATGTTTTAAAATTCACAAAAGCCTATTCAGAAAACTGTTTTTGCGATACATTGTTTTCACACATATAGGTATCAAAAAATATCGTTCCAAAAATTTAAAATAACATCTAAATGATATTCTAATTAATTTTGAGTTACAATATGCTTAAAAAGGATATCATTTTTTAATAAACCAATAAGAATATATAAAAATTTTGTGATGATCTATTTAATGTCTTTAGCTGTTAAAACATCTTGTTTTATGTTTTAACAGGAAGATATTTCGACTAAGACGAAGGTATATTTAGTATGTTAATTATAATTTACAAATAAGAGCTATCAAATGAAAATGGCAATAAAGAAAGTAATGATTCTGTTTTTACAATCTCACCAACTTCTCCCATAAACAAAACTTCGAAGGGTTGTTTTTGTTTAATTTCATATTCTGATAATGATTGTCTACAAGCTCCACAAGGACCGATAGGTTTATCAACTTTAGAAATTGATGAACTAGCAGAAATGGCTAACTTTATAATTTTTATACCTGGGAATGTAGCACCAGCCATCCAAACAGCAACTCTTTCTGCACACATTCCTGAAGGGTAAGCAGCATTTTCCTGATTGTTTCCTAAAACAATCTGATTATTTTCTAATAGTAAAGCTGCACCAACATTAAATTTAGAATAAGGTGCATATGCCTTCTTTCTAGCTTCAACAGCTTTATCCATTAACATTTTATCTTCTGAAGAAAGTTCTGACACATCATTAAAAACAATCGCTGATGTTGATATTTCTATTTTTTTCATAAATAATAGGGTCAAAAAAAGCAGCCTTTTTTGACTGCTTTGCATATTGTAAACTTACTAAAAATTTATTACTTTTAATAGTAGTCATAGATTTCTCCTAAATCAAAAGATAAAGAAAAACGCAATGAGTTTTCTAATGGATTGTTAACATCTGCAGAATTAACTAAATACGATAAATCTATATTTAAAGCGTTGGTTTTAAAGCCAGCACCTAAAGTAAAATATTGGCGATTACCTTTATCTTGACTTTCATGAAAATACCCTGCTCTTAAAGCAAATGCGTTATTATATAAATACTCTCCACCTAAGGCGTAGGTAAATTCTTTTAGTTCTTCACTAAATCCTCCTGGAGCATCTCCAAAAGAACTAAACATTCCTTGAATCCAACCTTGGTCTTCATCAGAACCGTCTAGTTGTGGAGTTGGTACTAATAATTTTGTAAATTCAACAGTTGTAGAAATAGTATTATAATCATCTATAATAAAATCGAAACCACCTCCAAATTTTAAATTCGTTGGAATAAAATCTTCTTCACCAGGTACATAAGAAACTTTTGGCCCGATGTTAGAAATATTAAATCCAATTCTATAACGCCCATTAAAGTTACCGTAATTTTTTTCAAAAGATTGATAATATCCAGAAACGTCTACTGCAAAAGAATTAATTGGTTGTAAGGCATTTCCTTGAGTTCCGTTAAATGCTAAATTAGAACGAATATATTTTAAAGAAACTCCCATAGAAAAAGTTTCGCTTAATTTTAAAGCGTAAGAACCTGTTGCCACAAATTCATTCGGGTTTATCGTTCCATTAGGGTCTCCTTGATCGTTTGTTAAATCTATTTGTCCTAAAGAAAAATACTTAAAGTCTGCACCCCAAGCTGAATTTTCACTAAATCTATTAATATAAGAACCACTTCCTATAAAAATATCATCCGTTAAATTACGCAACCAAGGCGAATAGGTAAGTCCTGTTTTTATTTGTCGATCACTAAAAACAATTTTTGCTGGATTGTGAAATAAAGAAAAAGCATCTGCAGTTGTGGCTACACCCATATCTCCCATTGCACCTGCTCTAGCATCTGGTACAATTAATAAAAACGGAGTAGCAGTTGTGATTCCTCCTGTCTGTTGCGTATCGGTTTGAGCATTTATTTTTAAACTTACAAAGGCACAAAGTACAATGCAAAATCCTATTCTTCTCATTTTCTGTTTATCTAGTTAGTTCCGCAAATATCTAATTTTTATTGTAGTATTACTAATTTTTCATACTTCTCTGAAACTAGATTACTTGCTGTTGATTTTACCCTTAATTTATATATATAGACTCCTTTACCTATTTTATTACCAAAATCATCTAAACCATTCCAACTAATATTTCTTGATAAATTACCTGTAGTTTGAACATTTTGATTGATGGTTTTCACCAACTTACCAGAAACCGTAAATATCTGAATCTGAACCTCTAAAGGTTCGTTTGGCTTATTATGATTGAACCAAAACTCTGTGTAATTTACAAAAGGATTTGGATAATTAAGCACATTCTCTAAATTTAAAATGGCGTCACTGACAACTACAAAATTTAACGTAGTTTCTGAGGAGTTATTGTAAGTATCCCAAGCTTTTAATTTTAACGTGTGTGGGCCAACATCTAAATCTCTTAAAGTATAGCTAACTTTTCCGTTAGAAAAATCGTTCAATTCTGTTTGATAAAAATCGTTTAAAATAATTAGGTTTGAAGTATCTCCATCTAAAATCCCAACAATATCATGATCTACAGCTGTTATAGAGGTATTGATTCCACTTGCATCAAATAAAACGGCAATTAAATTTGGTGATGCATTCGTATTACCTCCATCGATAAAAGATTCATCATTCATAAATAATTTTATTTCTGGACCTAATGTGTCTTCTGGAGCATTTTCATTAATTCCACCTACAACAATATCAAAATTAGAACCTGCTTTGTCTATTTCACCATTTTCTGCATAAAAACTTAATTTCCCTTTTCCAAAAGCAATTTTAATATCTTTTGGAACAATGAAATCAAAGCTAAAAACTCCGTTTTCTACCGTAGATTTCCCTCTAAACAACTTACTATCTTGGGTATCAAAAGGCATTTTAAATCCAAAACCATCATTATCTAAGGTCGTTTTATCTATTAATTTATCAAAAACTGTTGTAGAAAGCGTACCATTAAAATTAGTTAAAACAGCATTTGAATCATCTGTTACAATCCCTTCAAACTTTACTTTAGACAATGCTTTTATTGTATCTAGAGATTGAGAAACAAGTACATCATTCATTTTTGTGATGCGAATATTTGGTTTTGGAACCGCCAATTTCATTGCAGGGTCTCCAAAGAAAAAGATAAAGAATTTCTGGGTACTTGAAAACTCATTTTTAGTCATCATTAAAGCTTCTGAAATTGTTAAATCTTCATTATTAAAAGCTAATAACTTTCGAATTAATTGTTCATTAAAACGTTGTCCTGTAGAAATAAAAACCTCTCTAGTTGTTGTAATCATACTTGCGGCTCCTCCTATTCTACTTTTTAAAGTCAACTCACCTGCAGTAATTCTATTTGGATTGTCGAACCTAGAAAAATCACAGGTAACTGTAATTAAAAGTGGCAACGTATTGGGGTTATTAAAACCCTGAATTTGAGGAATATCTAAAATTCTTTCTGATGCAAAACCATCTTCTCCTCCATGTCCAAAGTAATCGAAAACTAAAGTTCCTTTTTCAATCGCATTTGTAATTGCTTTATTTACTTCTGGATACCGTTCTCCTCCAGAAGAATTTTGTTGAACATATGCATCCACGTATATTTTATTGACATTAAAAATAGGTTTATTATTTTTTATTTCGTCCGCAATAGATTCTACGCCTTGTTCAATAACTTGTTCCCCAGTTGCATCAATGTCATCTGCTAATAAGGTAATCGTGTTTCGCCAATCTCCAATGGCATTTTTGCTGTAGTAACTTAAAATTTTATCAACTAGAGTCGTAGCCTCTGAAATTGTAGAAACAGGTATTCTACTTGAAGCGACATCAATAGTATGAGACGTCAACATACCGCCCTCATGATCTTCTAACATCACAAAATAATCGTCTGTTACCCATGAATTTGCTAGGTTGAAACTATTCGTTGATAATTTTACCGGAACAATGTTGTTATTTCCTTGAAGCCTGTCTTTATAATCATAAGAAGCATCTCCAAAAAAACAAACGTATTTTAGCTTTTTATCTAAGGATGAGTTTGTAGTGTATAGCTGTTTTAAAAAATCTCGAATTCCTGTAATGTCTTTTGAGCCTGAAGAAAACTCATTATAAATTTCATCTAACAGAACTACTTTTGCTGTTAAGTTTGAATTAACCTGATGATAATCTGCCATTCTTTGTGCTTGTGCAGAGAGCTCAGAATTTGTAATTATAATATAATTAATGTCTTTTAAAGCGTGTAAATTCTGATTTTCAATATTAGAATTTTGGATTATTTCTGGTCTGTAAAAATCGGATTCCTCTAAAATAATGTATTCTCTTAAAGTACCTGCACTATCTTGAAACGTAAAATTATTTGCAGTACTTTGATTTGTAATTATCTCTGGAGAAGTCGGATTTGTTACATCCCAAACTTGGAAAGCAGCACTTCCGTTTTCGATCTGATACGTTAGAGCTCCTGTTGTATTTACTTGCTCAAAACTTCTGAATGAAAACTGAAAATCAGTAAACTTTAACTGTTTTTTTCCAACAATTTCTATGTAATCTAAAAAGGCACTTGCTGAAGGATTACCGTTGTTATTATAGGTAATTGAAATCGTTATATTTTCAGAATTATTTACAACAGTCCCATTTTTTTCAACGGCATACGCTCTTGTTAATGAACTTGGGTTTACAGAGGGATAATTAATAGCGAAAAGATCTTGTCCGTTAATTTTCACATCCATCGAAGAGGAAGTTACGGAATTAGAAACTCCTCTAACCCTTATGTTTATATCTTCATTTGGAACTGCATTTGGGAAAGAGATATTAAAATCCTGTGTGTTTTGTACATTAAAATCTTCTCCAAAAAACCATTGTGTACCAACAGCTAAAAGGTTTTTTTCCTCTTTTTCGTGAAAAATATAATCATCAAAAACCGTTATTGTACTTACAGGACTGACTGTGTTTTCTGTTTTTTGCGCAATTCTTTTTCCATCTGTATTATTTACAGTTATAAAATAATATGCTTTGTCAGAATAAATATTTTGTCGATGTTTTACCGAATTTGTAGTCGTATTAACAACCCAATCATGAGGCCCTTTGGCATAAAAAAGAATATAATCACTGTTATCAAAAGAACCATCACCTTCTCCTTCTATATAAATAGCGTTTTCTTGTAAATCATCAACTCTAAAATCACTGTTAGCTGCTGCTAAAAGCTGACCACCATTTCCATAAATATGTATTTTTTTTGGATTTAATCCACTTGTGGAAACACCAATTTGTTGTAATAAATTTTTATCAATTTTAAAAACGCCTGTGGTATCTATAGAAAACTTAAACCAACCCCCAGTAGAAAGTACTGAATTGCTAACTTGAGAAAAGCTGACGTGTATTAAAAATACACAGAAAATAAGTAATAACTGTTTTTTCATATAAGTAATCAAATAACGCAAATAATTATTAAATGTTTTACGGCTAACAAAGATAAATTATACTAAAGTATAAAAGCAATCGTTTTAAGAATAAGTATAAAAAATGATGCGTTAATTTTTACAAATAACTTGTAAGAAATTATATTTATTGTAAATTGCATCACTATAAAAAAAACCCTATCAATTTTTAAATTAGGAAATGAAAAACATATTTAAAATAACATTAGTAGTTTTTACATCACTACTATTATTTAATTGCAAAAGTTCTGGTAATAATAAATCTAGACTTACAGGTTTGCCTTTTAACAATGTTAGATACGGTAACTTTATTAAAGGAGAATCAGATGCTGGTCAAAAACTACCATTAGGAATGGTTGCTGTAGAAGGAGGTTCTTTTACAATGGGGCAAGTGCAAGATGATGTAATGTTTGATTGGAATACAACTCCTAAAAAACTACATGTTCGTTCATTTTTTATGGATGAAGCTGAAGTTACAAACTCAGAATATTTTTTATATGTACAATATATGAAGGATGTTTTTCCTCCGTCAGAAGACAATTACAAACATATATATAGTTCTATTTTACCAGACACTTTGGTTTGGAGAAAAAGTTTAGGAAATACCGATATTTTATCAGAAAACTATTTTCGCCATCCAGCCTATGCTGATTATCCTGTAGTTGGTGTTAGTTGGTTGCAGGCAAATGAATATTGTAAATGGCGTACAAATGCTGTTAACTTAAAAACATTAATTGACAAAGGTCATATTAAAAACATTTTTGAGGCGGACACAATCAATAACTTTTTTGATACGGACGTTTTTTTAGCTGATGACTCAAAATTATTTGATGGTGATACAACAGTATACAAAAGAGGTGTTGGAAGAACTTTAAGAAAAAAAGGAGAAGCAAAAAAAGGTAAAGATGCCTTTAGAGGAAGAAAAATCTCTAAAGCTGATGGTATTTTAACGCAACGTTTTAGATTGCCAACAGAAGCTGAATGGGAATTTGCAGCAAAGGCAAACGTAGAAAATAGAGAATTTAACAATATTAGAGGTAGAAAAAAATATGCCTGGAATGGTAAGTATTCTAGATCAAAAGACAAAAGAACTAAAGGAGATCAGTTAGCTAACTTTAAGCAAGGAAATGGTCAATATAGTGGCTTATCTGGTTGGAGTTCTGATGGTGCTGATATTCCTAATAAAATAAAATCTTATCCACCAAACGGTTTTGGACTTTATGATATGTCTGGAAATGTTGCCGAATGGGTAGCAGATGTCTACAGACCTTTAATTGATAATGAAGCGAATGATTTCAATTATTTTAGAGGAAACTTATTCACTAAAAAGATGATTGACGAAGAAGGAAATGTTGTAATTGCTTCAAGTGATGCAAGCGAAACAGTGGTATATGATACTTTACCGAATGGAAAAATTATTCCAAAACAATTGCCAGGAACCATTAAGTACATTCCAATTACTAAAGATGATACTACTTTAAGAAGAAACTTTACCGTTGCAAACAACTCTGATATTGGTGATGGTGATTTAAACTCTTCTCGTTTTTATGAAGATGATGAAGAAAAATTCACATCAAGACCTAGTATGTACAATTCACCTAAAAAACCAGTAAGAGTAAGAAATACTGAAACTGGAAAAGATGTTTTAACAAACGATGCAAAAAAACGTAGTACTTTAATTAGTGATAATACTAGAGTCTATAAAGGTGGTTCTTGGTCTGATAGAGAATATTGGTTAGACCCAGCGCAAAGAAGATATTTACCTGAATATATGGCAACAAATTTTATTGGTTTTAGATGTGTATCTGATAAAGTTGGCCCAATGACATCGAATAAAAGAAAAGCTAGAAACCCTAGTAGATAAAAATATTTATTAAAAGTTAAGCCTCATTATTGTAAAATATAATGAGGCTTTTTTTTTGTAAACAAAACAAGTGCTCTTTCCACTCTTCACTGTTCGTTGTTCGTTATTCGTAGTTCTATAGACCGTCTTGGTCTTAGTTATTACATTGACGTTGACTTTGACTTCGATATCCGTTGTTCTATAAACGAGTGACGATTGATATTTATAAAGTAGCATATCATAGATGAAATACGAATCTAAAACCGACCTATTTTATTTTTTGTTAGAATTCAATTTCTATGAAATGGCAAGAATCCAAAGAGCCTGCGGTCTGGATTCGATAGTGAAATAGAAAGTAGAGTTATCAAAAAATAAAAGTGAGTCTTGATTTTTTGAATACTTTTTGATCAAGCAAAAAAGTATTAGCATTAAACTTCGACAAGCTCAGTTAGACACGGGATTATCATCTATTTTGATTTCAGAAATGTTCGATGCTAATTAAACGATGAACGGTGAACGAGAAACGACTGATGGATTTAGTCTTCGTCATCGTCATAGTCTTTGTTATTACATTGACTTTGTTTTCGTCATAATCATAGTTTTTCACTCTCCTCTCTTCACTTTTCACTCCATCAAAATTCACAACCGCAAATAAGGCCATCTATAAAAATTGATGTCTTGATCAGACAAAAAACAAACTCACCAAATTCTATCAAAAACCTACCTGTTTTAAGTATATTTAAAAAATGAAAATAGCCAGCCTTTATAATTTGTATCGCCAACATTTTTTGGTAGATACAGACACCAGAAACATTCGCGAAAACACCTTATTTTTCGCTCTAAAAGGCGATAATTTTAATGGAAATAGCTTTGCAGAAGAAGCGCTAAAACTAGGTGCAAGTTTTGCTATTGTTGATGAAAAAGTATACCAAACGAATGAGAATGTTATTTTGGTTAACAACGTTTTAGAGACATTACAACAACTCGCAAATTACCATAGAAGACAATTAAAGATTCCTATAATAGGTTTAACAGGTAGCAATGGGAAAACCACTACAAAAGAATTGATACACGTTGTTTTAAATAAAAAATACAATACGCAAGCAACAAAAGGAAATTTAAATAATCATATAGGGGTGCCTTTAACATTGCTGTCTATGACAGATAAAACTGAATTAGGAGTTGTAGAAATGGGTGCGAATCATCAAAAGGAAATTGCTTTTTTGTGCACTATTTCTGAACCTAATTTAGGATATATTACCAATTTTGGAAAAGCACATTTAGAAGGTTTTGGTGGCATAGAAGGTGTTATTAAAGGAAAAAGTGAATTGTATACTTTTTTGAAAGAAAACAACAAAACTGCTTTTGTAAATCCTGATGATGAAATTCAAGTTAAAAAAACGCAAGAAATAAATACAATCAATTTTAAAGTTGATGCATTAGAATTTTTAGAGGCAGATCCGTTTGTAAAACTTTCTTATAACGACAAAATCATACAAAGTAATTTAGTTGGCGCATATAATTATTCAAATATTGCTGCTGCAATTACTATTGGCACCTATTTTAAAGTTTCTGACAAAGACATTAAAGAAGCGTTAGAAAGTTACGTGCCTAAAAATAATCGTTCACAGATTATAGAAACAAAGAATAATGAAATTATTTTGGATGCCTACAATGCAAATCCTTCTAGCATGAAAGTTGCTTTAGAGAATTTTGAATCTATAACAACAACAACTAAAGTTGTTATTTTGGGTGATATGTTTGAGTTAGGTGATGATAGTTTACAAGAACATCAGGCAATTGTTGATTTAACGATTTCTTTAAACTTTGATAGTGTCTATTTTGTTGGTGAGAATTTTAATCGAATAAAAACAGGCAAACATCAATTTAAAACCTACGAGAACTTCGAAGATTATATCAAAAAAAATCCTTTAGAAAATAAATCTATTTTAATTAAAGGCTCTAGAGGAATGCGTTTAGAAAGAATTTTGGAGATTATTAGTTGATGGTTTTGGTTCCACTATGACTTTAACTTTGACATTGACTTTGTTTTCGTCTTCAATATTTGATATTCGTTGCTTGATGCTCGTTGTTCGTTGTTGGAAAAACGATTGACTTTTGATTATTTTAATTTATAAAGTAGAATAGTATAGATAAAATCCGAATTTAAAACCGACCTATTTTATTTTTTGTTAGAATTCAATTTCTATGAAACAGCCAGAATCCAAAGAGCCTGCGGTCTGGATTCGATAGTGAAATAGAAAGTAGAATTATCAAAAAATAAAAGTAAGTCTTGATTTTTTGAATACTTTTTGATCAAGCAAAAAAGTATTAGAATTAAACTTTAATAGGCTTAGTTAGACATAGAATTATCATCTATTTTGATTTTAACAATGTTCGTTGTTCGATATCCGTTGCTCAGTAAACGAGTGACGATTGATATTTTTCGTCTTAGCTTCAATCTTCGGTTTTACATTGACTTTGTTTCAGTCTTAGTTTTTCGATGTTCGTTCTTCAATATCCACTATTCGAGAAACGATTTACGGTAATAGTCTTCTTTACTGCATTGACTTAGACATTGACTTTGTTTCGTCTTAGTCTTCTTTACTAAATTGACATTGTCCTAGTCTTAGTCTTCGTCATAGTCATAGTTGTTAGTTTTCCGACATTCGAAAAACGAAAAACGTTTCTAACCAATATTCTCTTTATGATATGCTAACAAATTATCAATTGGTCTTTGAATAATATCGGTAATTTTTAAACTATTTTTTTCTGCAATTTCTTCTAAAATATCTCTAAAATAATGCGCTATAGATCCTATAAAATAGATGGGTGTTTCTGCTGTCTTGTTAAATGGTAAAATTTTATATTTAAAAAACTCTTGAAATCCACAAGTGATAATTTCTTTAATGTAGTCGTTATCTTTAAAAATGAACATGAATTTTGCGAAAGAAGCTAAATACATATTTGGGTTTGGTGTTCGATAAAGATTTTTCTTGATATAATCTACATCTAAATTAAATTCATTTTTAAATTCTTGCGCAATCTCTAAAGGCATTTGATTATAATAGTAGTCGATTAACAACCTTTTACCGAAGTAGTTACCACTAGCTTCATCCATTAAAATATAACCTAAAGAAGGTACTAAAGTTTTCATCTCGTCACCGTCAAAATAACAACTATTAGAACCTGTTCCTAAAATACAAACAATGGCTGGCTTTTTACCAGAAGCTGCGTAAACTGCAGCTAACATATCTTCAGATATAAAAACCGTAGCATTCACAAAAATAGATTCTAAAATCTTTTTTAAAATTTCAATTGGTTTCGGAGTTCCACAACCTGCGCCATAAAAATGAATTTCTTCAACATCATTTTTTATATTAATTAATTGAAACATATTCACAATTCTGTTGCGTAATTCTTGTTCAGGAACAATAGCCGGATTTAAACCTAAAGTTCTCACTCGAAATTCTTCAATTCTCTGATCATTTATAGCGATCCAATCCGCTTTTGTTGATCCACCATCTGCAATTAAAATCATAATCCTTTTATTTAAATCAAATATATTACAAGTAAAATTAGTACACAATAGCGAAAAAAACTTCAATCGTTTTCGTTAAAGAATTTTAAGATGTTTATAAGGATGAATAGTGTAAATTTGCACTAAATTATATTAAATGCTATTTTTCAAGAAAAAAGAAATCCCTT
>LAQA01000047.1:196-1008 GCA_000981625.1 Flavobacteriaceae bacterium ASP10-09a | reverse complement strand
ATATTAGGTGATCTATATCCAAATACGCCTAAAATTATAAAAAGTAAGCTTAAAGAAGTTAAAGACGAATTACTAAAAAGAAATATTACTGATATTACGATTGATGCTGCAGCAGAATATATGATGGATGAGCAGTTTTCTGCAATTATAGAAAAGGATGAAGAAATTCTAACTTTAAAAGACAACCTTGTACTTGTTGAAATGTCTTATTTTAGTCCTCCAATTAATTTGTATGATATCTTATTCCAATTACAATTAAAAGGCTACAAACCGGTCTTGGCCCACCCAGAAAGATACAACTCGTATCACACTAATTTTCAAAATTACTATAAATTGAAAAGAGCAGGTTGTTTATTTCAATTAAATTTATTGTCATTAACAGAACAATATGGCAAATATGTACAAAAAACAGCAGAAAAACTTTTAAAAGAAAATATGTACGATTTTGTAGGTACAGATACACATCATCAAAATCATTTACAGTTGCTGGAAAAAGTAGGTACTAAAAAGAATTTCAAAAATATTGAGCAATTGATGTTGAATACTAAACAGTTTTTGAAGTAGGACTTAAATTTCTGCATTGACTATGACTTTGACGAAGACTAAGACTTTGACTTCGTTTTTTGTTGTTTGATATTCGTTGTTCGAGAAACGATCTTTATCTTCTTTACTAAATTGACATTGACTTTTACGTTGACTTCGTCATAGTCTTATTACTGGTCTTAGTTATTAAATTGACTTTTTTTTAGTTTTTCGTTATTCGCTCTTCGATGTTCGTTGTTCGTTGTTCGTTGTTCGTTGTTCGTTGTTTT
>LAQA01000047.1:0-130 GCA_000981625.1 Flavobacteriaceae bacterium ASP10-09a | reverse complement strand
CAATTTCTATGAAACGGTAAGAATCCAAAGAGCGTGCGGTCTGGATTCGATAGTGAAATAGAAAGTAGAATTGTAAAAAAATAAAAGTGAGTCTTGATTTTTTGAATACTTTTTGATCAAGCAAAAAAGT